>DAISJI010000348.1:0-1506 GCA_036821585.1 Terriglobales bacterium | reverse complement strand
ACCCGGTATTGTTTGCCGCCGGCTTTAATGACTGCGAACATCGTTCTTCCCTTGTGTTCGTCCCCGGTGCTCGGATTATTCCGGACCAGCTTCTTTCAGTCGGTTTTTCGTGTGTTTTTAAGGGCTTAAAGGCCCTTGAAAAAGCACGCGGACCCAAAGGTCCGCAATGGCCATGCTTATGACGGGGAAGGGTGCAATTTGTCAAGAAATCCGGCTATTTTTGGCGGCCGGGCGGGCCCCTACTTCCCCTCCCCCACGAGCCCTTGCGAGTGGTGGGGAGGGGTGGGGGCGACAAGGCCAATCAGCGCGACGAAGAAGTACCCCCACCCCGGGTCGCATCGCTGACGCGACGCTCACCGACCCTTCCCACGCTTCGCGGGGGAGGGAAAGGTGCGGGCCCTGTTTCAGGAATCGGTCTTGGCCGGCGCCGCGGCGGTGGCCCAGGCGGCGTTCTCGCCTTCGTTTTCCGTTTGCGCGAGCCGATAGCCGACGCCCAGCTCGGTCACCAGAATGCGCGGTGAATCCGGATGCGGCTCGATCTTCTGCCGCAGCTTGCGCACGAAGATGCGCAGGTAATGCGTGTCGTGCACGTGGATCGAGCCCCACACTTCCTTGAGCAAGTGTTGATGGGTGACCACGTTGCCGGCGTGCTGCGCCAGCACCTGCAACAGCCGGTATTCCTTCGGCGTCAGCGTCAGGCGCTTATCGTTGAGCAGCACCGCGCGGGCAGCGAGATCGATGGTGAGCGGGCCGACCTTAACAATGGGTTCGCCGCTCGCCGCGCGCATTTGCCGACGCAGCGCCACGCGCACACGCGCGAGCAATTCCGCCATGCCGAACGGCTTGACCACGTAATCGTCGGCGCCGAGCTCGAGCAGATGGACCTTCTGCGCTTCGGTCGAACGCACCGAAAGCACGATGATCGGTACGCTCGACCAGGAGCGGATGCGCTCGACCACCTCGGAGCCGTCCATGTCGGGCAGGCCGAGATCGACGATGACCAGGTCGATCGGCCGCAGCGTCGCCGAGCGGATCGCTTCGGCGCCGGTGCCGGCCTCGTGCACGACAAAACCGTTGAGCTCGAAACCCGTGCGCAGGAAGCGGCGGATTTGAATCTCGTCGTCGACGACGAGCACGATCGGGGAATGCTCACTCATCTGCGTCGCTTTCCAGTTGCGGGACGGCGGCTTGTGTCACCGGGAGTTCGATCGCCACCGTCGTGCCCAAGCCGGCACCCTCGCTGACGGCGTTCATCTTACCATCATTGGCCGCGATAAAGGCATTGGCGATCCAAAGCCCTAAGCCGGAACCGCTGGTGGTGGCGGCGTGGCGATCGCCGCGCACAAAACGGTCCCAGATTTTCGGTTGCTCGGCGGCGGTGAGCCCGGTGCCCTGATCGCTGATGCTGAGGGTCATGCGGCCGTCGCGGGCGCGCGCGGCCACCGAGATTTGCGAGCCGGAAGGGGAGTATTTCGCCGCGTTGTCGAAGATCTGCACCAGCGCCTG
>DAISJI010000347.1:0-1533 GCA_036821585.1 Terriglobales bacterium | reverse complement strand
ATGGCCCCGCCGATTACCGCCAGTAACGTCGATTCCACCACCGCACGCGGGCGGCCGCGCCTCTTGCCACGTGCGCGGGCGGCCGCCAAGCCAGAGCGCACCCGGCATCGGACCAACTCCCGCTCAAACTCCGCGATGCTGGCGAAGATTCCGAATACCAGCCGGCCGTTCGGCGTCGATGTGTCCACGCCCTCGTGCAGGCTCACAAAGTTAATGCCCAATGCGCGGAACTCCTCCAGCGCATTCACTAACTGGCGGAGGCTTCGGGCGAATCGCGTGCCGGCGGCGCGGAAATACGCTACAGCAGCGCGGTTTCGTGCAGCAGTTTGCCGGTGGTGAAGCGCTCCAGGCTGAACAGGCTGACGTCGAGCACATCGGTCGAGCCGCGCAGGATGAGGTCGCTCAAAATCTTGCCCGTAGCCGGCGAATGCATCACGCCGTGGCCGCTGAAGCCGTTGGCCAGGTAGAAACCCTCGACCGGCGATTTGCCCAGGATGCCATGGTGGTCCGGCGTCATTTCATACAGTCCGGCCCAGGCGCGCTTGGGATTCACGGCGAGCCGTTCGAAGCAGGGAACGCGATCGGCGGCGCGGGTCAGGACCTTCTCGATGAAGCCCGGTTCGAAGTCGGTCTTGAAACCTGGCGTCTCCTCGGGATCGTTCCACGCCAGCAAAAATCCCAGCGCTTCGGGACGGAAGTGAAAACCGTTGGTCATGTCGATGGTCATGGGCGCCGAGTGCGGGTACTCCGCGAACGGTTCGGACGGCACCAGCATGCGCCGCAGCGGCTGCACCGGAAGGTCCACGCCCGCCAGTTTTGCTACTTGCGCCGCCCACGGGCCTGCGGCGTTCACCACGATGCGGGTTGCAACCGGTCCGCGACTGGTCTCGACGCCACTAACTCCGCTTCCGTTGGCGTGGATGGCCGTGACCTCGCAGTGTTTCCAGACGGTGGCGCCGTGCTGCGTGGCGTAGGCGGTAAATCCGGTCATGGCCAGGTAGGGATCGACAAAGCCGTCGGTGGAGCAGAACGAGCCGCCGAGAATGTCGTCGCCGCGCAGTTGCGGGTACTCGCGCCGGATGTCGTCACCGGCGACCATTTCGACGTTTTTCAGCCCGAGCGCCTTTTGCCGCCTCTGATTGGCCTGCAGATAATCCAGGTGCGACTGCTTGGTCGCCAAAAACAAATATCCCTGCGGGCGGTAGCCGCACTCTTCGCCAACGCGCTCCTGGAAGTCGGCGTAGAAGGGAATCGAGTAGAGCGACATCTGGATGTTGACGTCGGTGGCGAACTGCGCGCGCACTCCGCCCATGGATTTTCCGGTGGACCCTTTGCCCTGGTGGGATTCGCGCTCGAGGATGAGGACGTCCTTGCAGCCACCGCAGGTGAGGTGGTAGGCGATGCTGGAGCCGACGATGCCGCCGCCGATGATGACTACTTCCGCCGTTTGCATGGGATACTCTCGAAGCCGGAATTGTAGCGTAGCCATGCATCGTTTCTGTTTCCAAAACCTGTTTCCTGTGAGATAAAACC
>DAISJI010000346.1:0-1544 GCA_036821585.1 Terriglobales bacterium | reverse complement strand
CAGGAATCTTCGTGAGTTCATATAGAAACCACGATTATTTCAAGTTTGCCGGCTGCGCACAACGGCGAGGTCAGAACTCGCCGGAAAGAAGCTTTCGCGTTGTGGGCTTGTGCTTGGGCTTGGTCAGGGCGCGCTTCTTCTTGTCGTTCTCCACGCGACGCGTGGGCGGCACGGCGCCGATCTGTACGCGCGCCATCGCTTTCACCGCCGTGACGGCGCGGAACGGCTTCGGCTTCTTCTTCTTCGCCACGCAACGAGTATGAAGTGCGAAGTGCCAAGTGCCAAGTGCTCAGTGAGGGTGGTTTATGACATAATTGGAACCGCATGGAAGAGCGCGACTTTTACGAAGAACGGCCGGAAAAGAAGAAAGCCACCCTGACTTGCCCCCATTGCCGCCAGACCAATGAGTACGAGGTGGAGTGGCTGGTGCGGACCAAGAAGCGGCAACTGCCGGGCAGGGCCGATGAGCACGACCGGGCACGGTTTGCCAAGGCGCGGTCGTACATGGTCCGGCGCGACGACCTGATGGTTTGCAATAACATTCGCTGCCGAAAGCGTTTCGAGCTCAGCGGCCTGCAGTCGGTTGCGTTTATGGACTAGCGTCCGGCGTACCCCTTCCCCTTCTCATCAAAAACGCGTCGACATACCCTCGAAAACTCCAACTGATCCACCGCCCGCCGGAGTTGTACTTCCCGCGCGGAGCCCCGTCATTTATACTTTTCGGTTTGCTCAATCCGCGAAGCACTCACCGTGCGGCGGCAGGAGGCCTGAATTGAAGATCCTGGTCTGCATGAAGCAGGTCCCGCAGAAGGACGCGCCGCTCAAGCTGAATGAGGGCGGCACATGGATTCGCGAGGACGTTTCCTACGAAGTGAACGAGCCGGACGCCTACGCGCTGGAAGAAGCGCTCCGCCAGAAGGAGAAGCACGGAGGCGAGGTGGTGGTAATCACCGCCGGTCCGGCGCGGGCGCAGCAGGTAGTGCGCGAGGCGCTGGCCAAGGGCGCCGACCGAGCGATCCACCTGGAAGACGAAAAATTCGTCGGTCTGGACGCATTCAGTACGGCAAAGGCGTTCGCGGCGGCGATCCAGGGCGAGCAATTCGACCTGGTTTTTACCGGCCTGCAATCGGACGACTACGGCTATGCGCAGACGGGTGTGATCCTGAGCGAACTGCTGCACTGGCCGCACGCCACCATCATCATGCAGATCGAGAAGAAAGATGCGGGCATCCGGGTGAAGCGGGAGCTGGAAGCGGGGTTCTTCCAGTTTGTCGAGATGCCGCTGCCGGCGGTGCTCACCATCCAGTCGGGCATCAACAAGTTGCGCTACGCGACGCTGATCGGGATCAAGCAGGCCAAGAACAAGCCGCTGAAGAAAGTGGCGTGGGCCGAGGTGGAATCGTCGATCGGCCCCAACCTCCAGCAAATCAAGCGCCTCTATATACCGCAGAAGACGAAAAAGACCGAGATGCTGGAGGGCTCGCCCGGAGAGGTCGCCAAGAAGCTGGTCGAAAAGCTGCGGGACGATGCGAGAGTGATCTAGG
>DAISJI010000345.1:0-1556 GCA_036821585.1 Terriglobales bacterium | reverse complement strand
TGTGACGCCCGCCCTCGACGGACATCACCGGGGCCGCGTATCCTGTGAAGTTTCCCCAGGAGGGCCGAGTGAGCCAAGCGACGGGCAACAAGAATGACGCGGTGCGGCGCCTGTGGCCGGAGCTGGAGTGGATCAAGGACGCCGGCTTGCGCGAGAAGACGGCGCGGACGTGGGAGCGCGCGTTTGCACTGTCGCCACTCACACCGGAAGACCTGGAGCGCATCCCGTTCACGCTGCTGGTACCAAATTGTCCGACGACGTTCATGGAGCACAAGCGCTGCGTGGTGCACATCGCGCGCAAAGCGGCCGAGAGCATGGCCGAATTCATGGGCAAGGCGCTCAAGATCGACATGGACGTCGTGATTGCGGGCGCGATCCTGGCCGACGTCGGAAAGCTGCTGGAGTACGAGGTCGTGGACGGCAAGGCGCGGCAGTCGCAGCGCGGTGAGTTCCTGCGGCATCCGTTTACCGGCGTAGCGCTGGCGATGGAGTGCGGCGTGCCTGACGCGGTGTGTCACATCATCGCGGCGCACGCGGCCGAAGGAAACCTGGTGAAGCGGTCGACCGAGGCGCTGATCGTGCACCACGCGGATTTCATGGCGTACGAACCGTTTAAGAACCTCGGGCGTTAGGCGTTGGGCTTTAGGCGTTAGGAAAAGAAGTATCAACACGAGACATTCTTCATTCTGACTTCTTCATTCTTCATTTATGACCATCACCGCTCCCATCTCGCAATTCGCCGCCAACCTGAAGTTCGAAGACCTCTCTGAGGACGCGGTGTACCAGGCCAAGCGCTTCCTGCTCGATTCTCTGGGCTGCGCCCTCGGCGGATTCCAGCAGCACGACGTCACGCTCGCGCTCGAAGTCTTGGACGAGATCGCCGGGCGCGGGTCGTGCACGATCATCGGCACCGGCAAGAAGGTGGACGCGGTGTCGGCATCGCTGGCCAACGCGCTGATGATTCGCTGTATGGACTACAACGATATTTACTGGAAGCAGGACCCGTCGCACCCCTCGGACATTTTTCCGGCGGCGATTGCCGGCTGCGAGCGCATGCAGAGCGATGGGCGCGAGCTGATCGTCGGGCTGGTGCTGGGGCACGAGTTCGAGTGCCGCTTCTGCGAGGCGGCGTTTCCGGGCATCCGCGAGCGCGGCTGGCACCACGCGACGCTGACCGCGTTCGTCTCGCCGATCGTCGCCGGGCGCGCGCTCAAGTTGGGTTGGGAGCAGATTCAGCACGCGATCGGGATTTCGGCGTCGCGACAGGCCACGCTGGGCGCCGTCACGGCCGGCAAGTTGACCATGATGAAGAACACGGTGGACCCGATGGCGACGCAGTCTGGCATGCTGGCCGCACTGCTGGCCGAGCAGGGCTACACCGGGCCCGAGCACGTGGTGGACGGCAAAGAGGGATTGACGCATTGTTTCGGACCGGAGTGGAAACTGAATGTGCTTACCGACGGTTTGGGCGAGAGTTGGCGCATCACCCAGTGCGGCATGAAATTCTTTCCCACCGAGGCGCTGACGCACGCGCCGATTTCGGCGACGCTCGACCT
>DAISJI010000344.1:0-1577 GCA_036821585.1 Terriglobales bacterium | reverse complement strand
AGGGAAATGACACGCGACTTTCTGCGTCGGGGAGGGTTCATCCAAGTGTGTCCAGCATTGCGATGGATCCGATCCTGCCCCGATCGGGCGCCGAGGCTGCGCGAGGCGCAGCGGGACGCCGTAGCGCGGGCTTGAGAGTAACTTCACCCGTCGACTACGAAGCGCTTGACGACGCACAGGTGATGCTCCGGGTGAAGAACGGCGACGACGCCGGTTTCGAATACCTGGTGACCAAGTACCGCCGCCCAATGATGGCGTTCATGTACCGCATGGCGCACAATACGGCCGTCGCGGAAGAGCTGGCACAGGAAATTTTCCTGCGCGTGTACAGGTCGAGACAGACGTACAATGCGGAGGCGAAATTCAGCACATGGTTGTATCGTATCGCGACCAACCTGGCAGTGAACCACGCGCGGGACACCAAGTACGAGCGTCCGGAAATCACGGTGAACCTGGACCAGCCGGACCAGGAAACGGGAAGCACGATCGACCTGCCGGATGGGTCGATGACCGCGGAGCAGGCAATCCTTCGCCGCGAGCGGCTGGCGGCGATCCGGCAGCACGTACAGAATCTGCCCGAGCGCCAGCGCCTGGCGGTGTTGATGCACAAGTACCAGGAAATGGATTACCGGCAGATCGGCGAAGTGCTGAAATTGAGCGAATCGGCGACGAAGTCGCTGTTGTTCCGCGCCTACGAAACGTTGCGCGAAAAGCTGAAGGATTTTATCTGAGGGTGCAGTTATGACTTGCAAGGATTTTCGCGATCACCTGATTGATCTGGCGACGGCCCACGAAGGCCCGGCCGAAGCGCGCGCCCACGTGGACGCTTGCGCCGGCTGCGCGGCCGAACTGGCCTCATTCCGCCAGACCATGGCCATGCTGGATGAATGGGCCGCTCCGGCCGACACCAGTCCCTACTTCATGACCCGGTTGCGCGCTCGCGTGCGCGAGGAACAGGCGCCGGCGCGCGGCTGGCTGTCGTGGTTCCGGAACCCGGCCTTGGCGGTGGCCATGATGGTGATCATGGTGCTGAGCATCGGGCTGATGCGTTTGGGCTCACCCAGCGAAGCGAAGCCGCCGGTGATAGCGGCCAAGGGTACGCCGGTGGGCGACCTGCAGTATCTGGATAAGAACCACGATCTGCTGGCAGACTTTGAAATGCTTGACGGCTTGGAACAGAATTAAAGACAAGTAATACAAGAAATCAGGAACAGCAGTGCAGCGATTCAAGTTCATCCCGGTTATAGCGGTGCTGATGTTCGGCGTGGGCATGGCGACGGCGCAACACGACGGACGTCGACAGTCGCCGCCCCGTTACAGTCCACCGCCGTCACAGAGCCAGGCTCCGCAGCAGCAGACGCAGCGCGGTGACCAGAATTCGGGCCGGCGGAACTCCAATGACGGCCAGCCTCAGATGCAGCAAAGGCAGGGGGACGGGCGGTTCATCTTGAGAGGTCCCGGTCCGCATGCCGGCGACTGGCTGCGCAGGCACGAAGATGAGCCGGCCGATAAGCAGTTGAAAGCACTGGAGAACGATCCGACGTTCAAGCAGCTAACGCCGGACGGCCAGCAGCAAT
>DAISJI010000343.1:0-1580 GCA_036821585.1 Terriglobales bacterium | reverse complement strand
TGGCCGGTTTCGATGTCCGGAAAAAATTGGGCAAACGATTATTCAACCGCTGGTGGCGCAGGTAGCGGCCCAGATACAGTCCGCCGGCGATCATGCCCCCGGCCATCGCCGCTCCCGCGAACGCCTTCCCCGGATTGAGCGCGACCGGTTCTACCACGCGGCTAGCTGCGTCGAGCGCCCAGCCGGCGCGGCCCATCTCCTCGCGGAAATCCTGGATGGCCTGCTCGCCGCCGCGCTCCAGCGCCCGGTGCGTGTGCAGCATGGCGTAGGTCATCGGCGCTTTCGTATCTTCGCCGTCGAGCACGATCACGTGGTCCTCGCCCCGCTCTTGCTGCGCCTCGAGCAGCTCCTCGAGCGCTTTCGCGATCACCCGCGGGCGCGTCCAGAGCGCGCGGAAGGCCACGCGACCGGATGTGTCGATGATGTACGTCGGGTTCGGCAGCGTGCCGTATTTTCTGTGGACCTTGCCGTTCAGGTCGTCCACGACGATCGGCATCTCCACGCCTTCTTCGTCGCGAAACTCTTCCGCCACCTCCACCTTGTCCTCCCACGTCTGGTGCGCCGGACGCTTCTCGCCCGGGTGCGCCTCGCGGACATAGACGAACAGGAATTCCACGTCCTCGCCGGAGAAATCCTCGTACAGCTGGTTCAGCCCGACGATTGACGCCGCCGTAAATGGGCAGGTGGAGGAGCCGAAGGTGAGCACCACGTTCCGGTCGCCGCGGAAGTCGCTGAGCTTGAGCTTGTCGCCATCCAGCGTGCGCCCCTCGAAATCCGGCGCCTTTTCGCCCGCTTCGGGACCGCCCCCGAACCGATGGTGTGCGGCGTCCTTCATCAAAGTTTCTGTGCGGAAATTCTCGTAGTTGTAGCAGTGGAAGCCGAACATGGCAGGAACCTCCTCGCGGCCGGAGACAACGCGCCGCAGCGCTACATCCTCAGATGCCGTTGCCTTCGCAACCCGTTTCCCGTTTCCCGATTTTCTCAGGTACGGGCCCTCCGCGTCACTTGTATGTGCGCCGTTCGCTAATTAGAATTCCTAATTCCGAACTCTTCGGGAGGGACCATGGCACCGCTTAAGGCCGGCGATGTCGCGCCCGACTTCGATGTCGCGGCGTGCACCGGCGAACACAAACACCGCGTAACCCTGGCCGAGTTCCGTGGCAAGAAGAACGTCGTCCTGGCTTTCTACCCGCTGGACTGGACACCGGCTTGAGCGGCGCAAACCTCGGCGTACCACGCGGACCGCGATAAGTTCGCCGAGTTGGATGCCCAGGTCGTGGGCATGAGCGTCGATTCGGTGTTCAGCCACGTGGCGTGGCAAAAATTCGAGGTGGGCTCGCTCAATTTTCCCTTGGGCAGCGATTTTTATCCGCACGGCGAGGTGGCCGCGAAGTTTGGCATCCTGCGCACCGGCGAACCTGTGCCCGGAATCAATGAGCGCGCCATATTTGTTATCGATAAGGAAGGAATCATCCGTTCCGTAAGCGTCCTCGACCTCAGTGAAGTTCCGGAGAACGAAGACACGCTGGAAGTTCTGCGCCAGTTGCAGGGAAAGACCGCGAATACGACGGCGCGTTGAA
>DAISJI010000342.1:0-1607 GCA_036821585.1 Terriglobales bacterium | reverse complement strand
TCGCGGAAAGACATATCAGTTTACTGCCGTAATGGCGCGGCGCACAACGATAACCGCGATTTGGCCGCTCACGATTCCCCTCCCGGCGGATATCATGAGTCACGGCGGACAGGGTGAGAAATCAACCGAAGACGCGCAATCCCGAGCAGTCGAAGGCGGCGGCCCCTTACCTCCTGCGCCCCCCGCGCGCGGGCGATGCAGGTTGGGTGGCTTGGCGGCACGGGGTGCTGTACGCGGCTGAGCACAGGTACGACATGCGCTTTGAAGCGCTGGTGACGCGCCTGGTGGGAGAGTTCTTCGAACGGAACGACAGCCTGCGCGAGCGCTGCTGGATCGCCGAGCGCGACGGCCAGAACGTTGGTTGCGTGTTCGTTTGCCGTAAGTCGGCACGCGTTGCCAAGCTGCGCATGCTGCTGGTGGAGCCGTCGGCGCGGGGGCTGGGACTCGGGTCGCGCCTGATTGACGAATGCATCCAGTTCGCCCGTAGCGCCGGATATCGCAAGATGACGCTGTGGACGCACAAGTCGCTCAGCGCCGCTCGCCGCCTGTACCGCAAGGCCGGATTCAAGCTGGTGCGCGCCGTGCCGAATCCGAGCTACGGGCGCAAGCTGGTGGACGAATTCTGGGACTTGGAGCTCTGATGCCGCGTGCGATGGCCAAAGAGCAGGACATCCTCAAGCTGCCCGCGCCGAAGACCCCGCCGCCGCGCACCTCGCGCCGCATCGGGATTCACACCTCCACCGCCGGAGGAGTGGAAACGGCGGCGGAGCGGGCGTACCGGCTGGGCTGCTCGACGTTCCAGGTGTTTTCGTCGAGTCCGCGGCAGTGGAAACCGTACGCGCTGGCGCCTTCGCAGTGCGAGGAAATGGGCCGCCTGCGCGATAAGTACGACCTCAAGCCGCTGGTCATCCACACCAATTACCTGGTGAACCTGGCGGGCGGGAATCCGGAGTTTCATCGCAAGTCGATCGAAGCATTCCATGGCGAGGTCGAGCGGGCAATGGCCCTGTGTGCTGAGTACCTGGTCCTGCATCCCGGATCGTTTCGCGGATCCACGCGCGAGGAGGGAATTGAAAAGGTGGGTTTGTCGATTGAAGAAGCGACTCGCGGACACGACCTCGCGCGCGCCGGCCTGACCATCCTGATCGAGAACACCGCCGGGGCCGAGTTCTCGCTCGGCGGCAGCTTCGAGCAGGTGGCGGACTTGGTGGCCCGGCTCCGCGACGTGGTGCCGGTGGGCGCGTGTATTGATACCTGTCACGCGCACGTCGCGGGCTACGACATTGTCAGCGAAGAAGGGTTGGCGCAGACGCTGGAGTTTCTCGACCGCACCGTCGGCTTCAAGAATGTACCCGTGTGGCATTGCAACGATGCCAAGGCTGCGCGCGGATCGAAGCTCGACCGCCATCAGCACATCGGGCAGGGAACCATCGGTCTGGAGCCGTTCCGCCGGCTGCTCAACGATCCGCGCCTCGCGCACTGCGCGTTTATCGCGGAGACCCCAATCGACGAGCCGGGCGATGACATTAGGAACGTAGAGGCGCTGAAAGCCCTGGTGGCGGACAAGCCCGCAAAATCAAAAAGGAAAAGCAACCGCTGACCAACGC
>DAISJI010000341.1:0-1613 GCA_036821585.1 Terriglobales bacterium | reverse complement strand
TGCTACATGAAGGGGCGCAACAATTATCTCTGCCGCAAGAAGCTCTACGACCTTACCGACCAGCCCGTGCTCAGCGGCCTGGAAGAGATCGAGCAGTACCGCGCGATCAAGGAGTGGGACGAGACCACCAAGACGGGCGACCGCTCCGAGTTGGTGGTGCTGCCGGAATCGAGCCCGCTCTGGCACAAGCTCGACGCCCGCGCCGAAAACTGTATGGGCCAGAAGTGTGCGCAGTTCGACCGCTGCTTCATTACCGACATGCACCGGCGCGCGGCCGAAAGCGACATCATCATCGTCAACCACCATCTCTTTTTCGCCGACCTGGCGATCAAGATGGCGACCGAAGACACGAAAGAAAACGTCGGTATCCTGCCCGAGTGCGGCGCCGTGATCTTCGACGAGGCGCACGAACTGGAGGACGTTGCCGGCAGCTACTTCGGCGTCAACGTGAGTGCCGGACGCTTCGAAGAACTCGCGCGCGACCTGGAATCCGTGGTGCAGAAGAACAAGGGTGCGTCACCCGGACTGCTCGCCGCGGCGCAGGGCGTGCGCGAGCGTGGCAGCTTTTTCTTCTCGCTGCTGCCACCCGGCGAAGGCCGTTTCTCGTTCGAGACCCGCAAAGAGTTCCTAGAAGAAAACGGCGACGAGTACCTGGGCGTGATGCGCGCGCTCACCCGCGTCACCAGCGAATTGGAGCAGTGGCGCGACCGTCCGGACGATGCGTTCCTGCTGGGCCGCCGTGCGGAAGAGATTCGGGCGGGGCTTGGATTCGCCATGGAATCGGAAGACCCAAACACAGTGTTCTGGATCGAGCGCCGCGACTCAAGACCCGTGTCCTCAAAAGGGGTGTCATCCCGAGCGAAGTCGAGGGACCTGCATTTTCGCGGCCGCCAGCACGTCGCCCTCCAGGCCACTCCCATCGACGTCTCGCAAATCCTGCGCGAGTACCTCTTCGCCCGCCTCGACACCGCCGTGCTTACGTCGGCCACGCTTGCCGTCGGTGGCGGCTTCGACTACGTGAAGAACCGCCTCGGCATCGACAACGCGCGGGAGCTGGTGGTGCCCTCGCACTTCGATTACGAGTCGCAGGCGATTCTCTACGTTCCGCCCGATCTGCCCGACCCGCGTGACCCCGCGTTCGCATCGAATGCTGCGATCTGCATCCGTCGCCTGCTGGAAATCAGCCGCGGACGCGCCTTCTGCCTCTTCACCAGCTACGCGCAGATGCACGACATCCACGAACGCTTGCTCGGCGAACTCGAGTTTCCGCTGCTCATCCAGGGCTCGGCGCCGAAGAGCGCGCTGCTGGAGGAATTCCGCAGCACGCCCAACGCGGTGCTCTTCGCGACCGCGTCGTTCTGGCAGGGCGTGGACGTGCAGGGCGAGCAGTTGAGCTGCGTCATCATCGACCGCCTGCCCTTCGCGGTGCCGAACGATCCGGTGGTCGCCGCGCGCATCAAGGCCATCGACCGCGCCGGCGGCAACGCCTTCTTCGATTACCAGGTGCCGGCGGCGGTGATTACGCTGAAACAGGGCTTCGGCCGCCTGATCCGCTCGCTGCACGACCGCGGCCTGCTGGCGCTGCTCGACAACCGGATTCTGAAGAAGCAGTA
>DAISJI010000340.1:0-1615 GCA_036821585.1 Terriglobales bacterium | reverse complement strand
CGGTATTTCGGTATGTCGGTATCTTGGGCTCGAACGCATCTTCACACCCGTACGTACCGATATACCGAGATACCGAAATACCACTGCGCCGTCGTCGAGCGGCTCTGCGGGCCAACGCAAGATTATTGAAGGTTAATTCGAAACGGTTCGGGCACGAAAGTCAGAATAAACATCGCGAGCGCGGCCAGCGCCATCCACTTCCGTCCGCGCCCGACTCCGGGATACTCGGGCACGATCGGGTGCCGCAGACCCGACACGGCGATAAAGACCACCCACACCAGCCATCCGGCCCATCCGGACCAGGAGCTGTCGATCCAGCCCTTCTCGCGAAAGATCGCCACGAAGCCAAGCGGCAACAGGATTCCCATCACCACGTTGCCGATATGCCGGTGTGCGCGCGGCCACACCGCATACACGATGTGTCCGCCGTCCAACTGACCGCCCGGCAGCAGGTTCAGCGCGGTCGCGAACATCCCGACCCACGCCGCGACGCCGGTCGGGTGCAAGTACACGCGGGACAGCGGCACTTGCCAACTTCCGGCACCCCGCAAGGGACCGATGAGCCAGTGCACCAGGTGAAAAATCAATGGCAGGCCGAGTTGCACGTCGGAAGTTCCCGCCCCCAACGGCATCGGCTTCGACAGCCATAACGACCACATCAGGACCAGCGTCGCGACCACGAACCCCGCGATCGGCCCGGCAATGCCGATATCGAACAACGCCTCGCGCGAACGGATCGGTGACTTGATGCGGATGAACGCGCCCAGCGTCCCGATCAGGGTCGGCGCGGGAATGAAGAAGGGGAGCGTGGCGTTCACGCCGTAGCGCATGCAGAAGACGTAGTGCCCCATCTCGTGCGCCAGCAGGATTGCCAGCAGCGTTCCCGCGAACGGGACACCGAGCAACAGCCGCGAGGGAGCTTGGAAAATCCAGCTCAGCGGGAACATGGGCAGGGTGTCGTCCTGCAAGGTGAAGGCGGGCAGGTTGTGCAGGAAGTTGTATTCGAGGCGCGCACCTACGATGAGCGTGGTGAACAGCGTGAGCAGCAGGAGCAGGGCATGCAGCCAGTACCGGGGGCGCGGCGCCGGCGGCGCCACGACGAATACTTCAATGGGGAGGGGTTCCTCGTATAGGTAAGGGACTGGCGGCGTGGGATCCGACATTCAATAAGCCTGCTCGACATCCATGATAACGGATAGGCCTGCGGCAACTCTCGCGGCAAAATTTATGGCACACGGCGAACTGGGTCCGGGTGTGCCATCCGATTCGCTGACACCTGCTTAGTCGATACTTTGCAACTCTTTACCGGGCTTGAAGCGTACCGCCTTGCCGGGCGGGATGTTGACCTCGGCGCCGGTGCGCGGGTTGCGGCCGATGCCGGTCTTGCGCGGGCGTACGTTGAACACGCCAAACCCGCGCAGTTCAATACGATCGCCGTGCGAGAGCGCCTTCTTCATGCTGTCGAAAACGGTTTCGACCGCCAGTTCGGCTTTGGTCTTGGTGATGCCGGTCTTGTTGACCACTTCGTTGATAATGTCGAGCTTGATCACGGACGGCTCCCCCCATCGGCGCTAAAGTACTGATGCTAAAGGCGGCAAACCGCATTGTCAACGGC
>DAISJI010000339.1:0-1636 GCA_036821585.1 Terriglobales bacterium | reverse complement strand
ATGGCATTCGATACCATCATCGCCAACGGCACCGTTGTCACCGCCACCGACACCACCTTGGCCGACGTCGGCATCGAGGGCGGCGTGGTCCGCGCCGTCGCGCAATCGCTGCCGAAAGAGAAGGCGAAGAAGTTCATCGACGCCAAGGGCAAGCTGGTCATCCCCGGCGGCATCGATGTCCACACCCACCTCGACATGCCCTTCGGCGGCACCACCAGCGCCGACGACTTCGAGACCGGTTCGCGCGCCGCGCTCTTCGGCGGCACCACCACGCTGATCGATTTCGCCATCCAGTACAAGGGCCAGAGCCTGCGCGAAGCCTGGGACGCGTGGATGAAGAAAGCCGAGTCCAGGGCCATCGGCGACTACGGCTTCCATTGCATCATCACCGACCTGCCCGACGCGCGGCTCGACGAGATGAACGCGCTCGTCCGCGAGGGTGTCACCAGCTTCAAGCTCTTCATGGCCTATCCCGGCGTCTTCATGCTCGACGACGCCACCATTTTCAAGGCCATGCGCACGACGGCGAAGAACGGCGCCATGGTCTGCATGCATGCCGAAAACGGCGGCGTGATCGACGTGATCGTGAAGCAGGCGCTCGCCGAGGGAAAGACCGCGCCCAAGTACCACGCTCTCACCCGTCCGACCACCGCCGAAGCCGAAGCCTGTTCGCGCGCCATCGCGTTGGCGGAGATGGCGGGCGCTCCTCTTTATATCGTCCACCTGAGCTGCAACGACGCGCTCGAGAAGGTCCGCGAAGCCCGCGACCGCGGCCTACCCGTGTACGCCGAGACCTGTCCGCAATATCTTTATTTATCGCTGGAGAACATGGATGAGCCCGGCTTCGAGGGCGCGAAGTACGTCTTCACTCCTCCGCTGCGCGAGAAGTGGAACCAGGAAAAACTCTGGCAGGGACTGAAGCACGATCAGTTGCAAGTCGTCTCCACCGACCACTGCCCCTTCTGTTTCAAGGAACAAAAGGAGCTTGGCCGTGACGACTTCACCAAGATTCCCAACGGCGGTCCCGGCATCGAGCACCGCATGAGCCTGGTCTATTCCGGCGGAGTCGCGGCCGGACGCTTCAGCGTGAACCGCTTCGTGGAAACGGTGTCCACCACTCCCGCCAAGATCTTCGGCCTCTATCCGCGCAAGGGGACGATCGCCGTGGGCAGCGACGCCGACATCGTCGTCTTCGATCCCAACCGCAAGCACACCATCAGCGTCAAGACGCACCACATGCGCGTGGACTACAGCATGTTCGAGGGCATCACCGTCACCGGCATGCCCGACGTCGTGCTCTCCCGCGGACGCGTGCTCGTCGAAGGCGAGAACTTTTTCGGCAAGCCCGGGACGGGCAACTTCCTGAAGCGTGCCACGTTCGCGGGCGCGTAGTATCTGCGAGAATTAGCTGGATGACTCCGCAGGCACAACATGGGCCTCGAGCCGCTCGCGCCTAACCAGCCCTGACACTCCCATTTCGGGCACGCCGGCATACGCGGCAAACCCGCAACTGGCGCAGAGAATTTGACCCTGCGCACCCGCGCTGTTAGAATGAACTTGCGGGGTGGAGCAGTCCGGTAGCTCGTTGGGCTCATAACCCAAAGGTCGCAGGTTCAAATCCTGCCCCCGCAACCAA
>DAISJI010000338.1:0-1660 GCA_036821585.1 Terriglobales bacterium | reverse complement strand
GCTTGCTCACTAATCTCACGACACCAGGTGTTTCAAAGTCATTGACACGTTCCGGCGGCAGGAGTGGACGCGTTCGGTGCGACAACGAGCGCGCCTCGCATTATAGCGGTCCAACGCTAAAATTGCGCCCGAACGACGCCGCGAGTTCGATCCGAGCTCCAAGGGTCGACAGTCCAAGATGATCAATGCGCTCAGAAAGCTGGAGCGACCACGTTGCACCAAGTATCCCAACGGCTCGGGGAGGCAAGTGGGCACGCATCATCGGTCAGGGAACGTGCCAATCGTTGAAGTTATTTTCAATTTTTTTGCGAGCGTCTCGCCGCCCACGCGGCAAGCCTGAAACGAGGGCGCGGGTTCACTCCCGCGCCTAGTTTATGGGATGGTTTATGGGAAAATCGCAGATCATCTCTCTCTAACCTATTGAAGTTGAAGACGAATTCTATGCTTGTACCCGGACGTAGCTGCCGGGCGCGTCTTCGATGGCGGGCAACGCCTCGGTGCCGACCGCGCGCGCGGGCACTTCCTCGGCATCGATGCTCGCCAGCCATTCGCGCCAGTCGGGCCACCACGAGCCCTTGTGCTCCTGCGCGCCCTTGAGCCAGTCGGCGAGCGTGACGTCCTTGATGTCGTCGTTGGTCCAGAACTGGTATTTGCCTGACGCGGGCGGGTTGACCACGCCGGCGATATGCCCGGACCCGGACAGGACGTATTTCACCGGGCCGCCGAAAAACTGCGAGCCGTAAAGCACGGAGTCGGCCGGCGCGATATGATCCTCGCGCGTCGCCAGATTGTAGATCGGCACCTTCACCTTCGACAGATCGAGCAGCGTGTTGTCCAGCACCATGCTGCCGGTGGACAGCCGGTTCTCCAGATAGCAGTTGCGCAGGTAATAGGAATGGTTCGCCGCCGGCATCCGCGTCGCATCCGAATTCCAGTGCAGCAGATCGAACGAGGAGGGCGGCTGTCCCTTCAGGTAATTGCTGACGACATAGGACCAGATCAGATCGTTGGAGCGCAGCATGTTGAAGGCCATCGCCATCTTGCTGCCTTCGAGCACGCCGGCTTGCTGCATGTCGCGCTCGAGCGCCGAGATCTGGCCTTCGTCGACGAACACCAGAAGATCGCCGGCGTGAGTGAAATCGACCTGCGCTGCCAGGAATGTCGCCGACGTCACCCGCACGCGCCGCTTTTCCGCAAGCCACGCCAGCGTCGAGGCGAGCAGGGTGCCGCCGACGCAGTAGCCCATGGTGTGGACTTTCAGCTCGCCGGTGGCCCGCTCGATGGCGTCCATCGCCGCCAGTGGGCCTTGTTTCATATAGTCTTCGAAGGTTTTCGCTCCCAGGCTCCTGTCCGGGTTGACCCACGAAATCACGAACACCGTGATGCCCTGATCGACACACCACTTGATGAAGGATTTTTCCGGCTTGAGGTCGAGGATGTAGAACTTGTTGATCCACGGCGGCACGATCAGAAGCGGCGTGCGCAGAACGGTTTCCGTCGAAGGGGTGTACTGGATCAGCTGCATCAGCTCGTTCTGGAAGATCACCTTGCCCGGCGTCGTCGCCATGTTGACGCCGACGACCAGGTTGGAAGGGTCGGACTGACGGATGCGCAGCGTGCCGTGTCCGGCCTCGATATCTTCCGCCAGCATCTTCATGCC
>DAISJI010000337.1:0-1676 GCA_036821585.1 Terriglobales bacterium | reverse complement strand
CTGGCGCGCCCGGAGAGATTCGAACTCCCGACCTATTGCTCCGGAGGCAATCGCTCTATCCAGCTGAGCTACGGGCGCGCGCTGCAAACTCATTATAACGAAGTCGCCAGTCGCCGGTCGCCAGCTAGCCCATGAGGCGGACGGCGGAAGACTGACGACTGAAGACTGACGACTGACGACTGTTCTTTTACAAACATTTACTTGCCCACCCGTGCTCCCCGAGAGCAGACTTCTCCCTTCGCCATACTCAAGAGAGAGGTTAGAAGTCATGCGCACTCGTACGCTTGCCGTCGTTTGCCTGGCCGTGCTGCTGGCCGGAAGCACCTTTGCCGCTGCCCAGACCAGCCGTCCGACATATCAGAAGCCGCCCAAGGTGGTGAGCGACGTTCTCGAATCGCCGCCCACGCCCGCAGTTTCGGTCTCGCCGGCGCGCGATCGCTTCCTCGAGGTCGAAGGCCTGCGCCATCCGCCCATCGCCGACCTTGCCGCGCCCATGCTCCGCATTGCTGGACTACGCATTAATCCTGCGACGAACGGGCGACATCACCCCGCGCGTGTGGTGGGTCTGACGCTGGTCACCATCGCCGACGGCAAAACTACCAAGCTCAAGACGCCGCCCAATGCATATCTCTCCGCGCCCATCTGGGCCGCCGACGGCAAGCACTTTGCCTTCACCAATACCGTCGCTGACGGGATCGATCTTTGGGTCGGCGACGCGTCATCCGGCCTGGTGAAGCACGTTCCGGGTGTCCGCATCAACGCCGTCTATGGCGAAGCCGTGCAGTGGATGCCCGACCAGAAAACCCTCCTCGTGCAACTCGTTCCTGCGCGTCGCGGCAAGGTGCCCGAGGAGCCTCAGGTCCCGCTCGGTCCCAACGTGCAGGAGAACGAAGGCGGCAAGCCCGCTCCCGCCGCTACCTATGAGGACATGTTGCGCAATCCGCACGACGAGGACCTGTTCGACTACTACGCCACCGCCCAGCTTGCCTACGTGGACATCGCCACCGGGAAAGTAACACCGGTGGGCGCGCCTGCGATTTATCAGATGATCGATCCCTCGCCCGACGCGCGGCACATCCTGGTCGCCAGGCTGCACAAACCATACTCGTACCTGCTTCCGGCATTCAATTTTCCGAAGAAAGTGGAAGTGTGGGACCGCGCCGGCAAGGTGGAACACACGCTGGCCGATCTGCCGCTGGAAGAGCACGTTCCCATCGAGGGCGTGCCCACCGGTCCGCGCGCCTACCAATGGCGTCCGACGGCAAAAGCGACGCTGGCCTGGGCCGAAGCGCTCGATGGCGGCGATACGAAAGCAAAAGTGCCATTCCGCGACAAGGTTCTCACGCTCGCGGCGCCTTTCTCGGGCCAGCCTACCGAGCTGATCAAGCTGGAACAGCGCTTCACCGGTGGACGCGGGTTCGGTGGTGGAGGCGCGCTCATATGGGGCGACAAGTTCGCCTTTGTCAGCGACTACGACCGCAACAAGCGCTGGGCCCGCACCTTCATGCTCGATCCCGACAATCCGTCGCAGCCGCCCAAGCAGGTGTGGAGCCGCTCCATCCAGGACCGTTACGGCGATCCGGGACAGCCCGTCATGCGCGAGCGTGCGGACGGCACGCGCGTCATCTGGCAGACCGGCAACGCCATCTTCCTGCGCGGCGAAGGCGCGTCGGCCA
>DAISJI010000336.1:0-1695 GCA_036821585.1 Terriglobales bacterium | reverse complement strand
ACTGGTTTTCATGGAAAACATCATCAAGCGCCATTGGAACCTGAGCATCCTGGCACTGGTGTTGGTTGCCCAGTTGATGGCCCTCGCCTACCAGGTGCGCAAGCCCACCGAGCATGGATCCGTCCGCCTGATCCGCCTGTGGGCCGTATCCGCCATCACCCCGTTCGAAAAGGGCTTCGTACACTCCGTCGATGGGGTCGCCAATGGCTGGCACAACTACGTTTATCTGCGCAATGTGCGCCGGCAGAACGACCAGTTGCGCGACGAAATCCAGCGCTTGCGGCTCGAACAAGTGCGGCTGACGCAGGATGCCAACCAGGCCTGGCGCTTGCAGTCGCTGCTCGGCTTCAAGGAGCAATACATCTCCGAGACCATGGCGGCGCAGGTGATCAGCAGTACCGGCAGCGAATTCACGCGCGGCATATACATCGACAAGGGATCGCGCGACGGCATTAAGCGCGACATGCCGGTGATCACGGCGGACGGGATTGTCGGCAAGGTGTACTCCGTGTTCCCAAGCTCGTCACTGGTGCTGGAGATCAACGATCCCACGAGCGGGGCGGGCGTGATTTTGGAAAAATCGCGCCTGCAGGGAATCCTGAAGGGCGATCAGAAGGGAACGGGCGAAACGTATGTCAGCAACATCATGGCCGACGAGAGGATTGAGCCCGGCGACGTGGTGCTGACCAGCGGCGGCGACCGCGTTTTTCCCAAGGGCCTGCCGGTGGGAACGGTGGCCAAGGTCCTTTCCGGCCAGGAATCGTTCCTCAACATTCGCATAAAGCCGGCGGCGCGGCTGGACCGGCTCGAGGAAGTGCTGGTCATCACGAAGATTGTCGAGAAGGCGCCGGATGCGAACGAGGCGGCAGCGGGTCCGATCCGCGCCATCGACATTCTTGCGCAACGATTACCCACCGTCGAACCGCCCAAGCCGGGCGAGAAGAGCGCTCCGCCTCCCACCATGGCTGAGCTGGCGGTCCGCGAGAGAGCGGCGAAGAAGGCGGTGCAACAGAACGCGGCTGGTTTCAACGCACCGGCGGAAGGTAACCCGGCTGAGTCGAAGGCCGCCGCTCCCGCCACGCCGGGAAGCAAGCCTGCGGTGAATCCGGCGATTCCCGAGAAACCCAAGTTGAATACCGGCCCCCCAGAGAATCCGGCGAAGGAACCCCCACGCTAGTGGCCGCCTCTTATTCGTCGCGCGAACAATTCGAGGTGTACCGCTTCAGTTGGATCACCGCCATCCTGGTCCCGCTGATGGCGCTGCTGCTGCAAGCCTACCTGCCTCTGCGCCTGCCCTTCTTCGACCTCTTCGACCTGCCCTTGCTGGTGACGATCTACTTTGCCGTGTCCCGCCGTAAGCCGGTCACCGGCATGCTGACCGGCTGCATCATCGGCTTGATTCAGGACAGCCTCACGCACCGTCCTCTCGGGCTTTACGGTATGGCTAAAACCGTGGTCGGATACGCGGCCTCGTCGCTCGGTCTGCGCATTGACGTGGACAATCCCGGTTCGCGCCTGCTGATGGGCTTTGCCTTCTATATCGTGCACCAGTTGATTTATTTCGCAGTCGCTCGCGGACTGGCCATCCAGTCACTCACTTGGCGGTGGGGCCACGAGTTAATCGCAGCCGTCGCCAACGCGCTGCTGGCGGTGCTGTTGTTCGCGGTTCTGGACAAGTTCCGGCAGCGGACGTGA
>DAISJI010000335.1:0-1718 GCA_036821585.1 Terriglobales bacterium | reverse complement strand
CTGGAGAAGGGACGCTTCCACTGGCCGGAGACCTCCGGCGAGGAAACGAAGGTCGTGCTCAGTCACGAGGAACTTGCGCTGTTGCTGGGGGGCATCGATCTGACTGACACCCAGCGCCGGCAATGGTACCGGCGCGACATGGCTCCAGTTATAAATACACAGATATCCGCATAAGTCACTTGTAAGTGATCGCACGGCCGGGTTATATTAGTTGTTACCTGACGTGGCGAGTCCCTCTCCCATTCCGCTATCCGAATCCGAGCAGATCGTCCAATTGCAGAAGGAACTTGCCTGGGCCAAACTGAAGATCCAGGTATTGGAAGAGCGACTGCGATTGCAGCGGATCAAGAAGTACGGTCCGGGCAGCGAGAAGCTCAGCGATGCGCAACTCCAGTTGCTGGATCTGGAACCCGGGGTGAGCAACGCCGAGGTCCAGACAGAGAGCGGGCGCGAGCCGCTGCCGGCGCCTGCGAAACAACAACAGAGCCGTAAGCATCCGGGGCGGCAGCAACTGCCCGCCGTCTTGCCACGCGTGGAGCGAGTGATCGCCTGCACGCCGGAACAGTGCACCTGCAAGGCTTGCGGCCAAGTCAAGGCGGTCATCGGCTACGACGTCAGCGAACAACTGGACGTGGAGCCGGCGAAGTACTTCGTGGTGGTGACCAAGCGCGAGAAGCGCGCCTGCAAGCGCTGCGAAGAAGGCGGCGTGGTTGCGGCTCCGGCGCCGGAGCGGATCATCGAAAAGAGCTTGGTGAGCGACCGTGTGGTGATCGACACGGTGGTGGCCAAGTATAGCGATCACCTGCCGCTGTACCGCCAGAGTGTGATCCTCGAACGGGAGGCGGGCGTCGAAATCGGACGGGCGACGCTGGATGGTTGGGTGATGCGTGTGGGCGAGTTACTGATCCCCATGGTCGAGGTGATGCGCCGGGAGTTACTTGGCGGAAGTTACATTCAGGCGGATGAAACTCCGGTGGATGTGCAGTTACACGATGGGCGAGGACAGAATCATCAGGCGTATCTGTGGCAATATGGCCAGCCGGGAGGCGGAGTCGTATTTGACTTCTGCCTGGGGCGCGGACGCGAAGGGCCAAAAGAGTTTCTGGGACAGTTCGAAGGAATTCTACAGACCGACGGCTATGTCGCTTACGAAAGGGTGGGCGGGCCGAAGCTGGTGCACGCCGGATGCTGGGCGCACTCCAGGAGGAAATTCTTCGATGCGGTCAAGCTCAACCCCCACGACGCGGTCGCCACGCGCATGGTGAAACTGATCGATGAGCTGTTCGGAATCGACGCCCTGGCGCGCGAGGAGAAGCTCGATCACGCCGCACGCCACGTGCTGCGTCTGGAGAGGGCACAGCCATTGGTGGAGATCATCCGCGGGGAGGTAGAGGCAGCCCGGAACGCTTCCTTGCCTTCGAGTGCGTTGGGAAAGGCGGCGAACTACACACTCTTGCAGTGGCGGAAGCTCACGCGCTTCCTGGAACACGCAGTGCTGGAGTTGAGTAACAACCTGGCGGAGAACTCGATGCGTCCGGTGGCGTTGGGCCGGAAGAACTGGATCCATGTAGGCAGCCAGCAGGCCGGGCCGAAGGTGGCGGCGATTCTGTCCATCGTGGAGACCTGTCGCCGCATTAAGATTCCGATCCGTGGCTACCTGGCCGCCGTCCTGCCGGGTATTGCCGACGTTTCCATCCATCGTCTTGCTGACCTTACCC
>DAISJI010000334.1:0-1726 GCA_036821585.1 Terriglobales bacterium | reverse complement strand
GGACGTCCCCGATCGTCTTCGTGCCGCAGAAACCGCACGCGATCCTGATGGGCGCGCAGTACATCTTGCGCAGCGATGACCGCGGTCATTCATGGCATCGCATCTCGCCCGATTTAACCGGGTGTGCGACGGCAGGGATCATTCGGCCCGAGGCGTCTTCGTACCCCAAGCCACTCTCTACCGAGAACGCCACCGCCCGCTGCTATGGCGTGGTCTACACCATCGCGCCGTCGCCTGTTCAAGACGGCGTGATCTGGGCCGGCACCGATACCGGGCGCATTCACATCACCCGCGACGGCGGAAAAACGTGGCAAGACGTCACGCCCAATGGTCTGGACGACTGGAGCAAGATCAGCATGATCGATGCGTCGCCATTTGACGCGGCAACCGCGTACGCGGCGGTGGACCGGCACCGTCTCGACGACTACGTCCCAGCCATCTTGCGAACCCATGATTTCGGAAAGACGTGGACGCGCTTCGGGGGGACCCCATCGTTATCTAATTCTTCCGTACGTGTCGTCCGCGAAGATCCTAAGCGCAAGGGCCTCCTTTACGCCGGTACCGAGACCGGCGTCTTCGTCTCTTTCAACGACGGCGACTCGTGGCAGCCGCTGAATCTGAACCTGCCCGTCACGCCCATCCACGATCTCATCGTGCATAACGACGACCTGATCGTCGCCACCCATGGCCGCTCTTTCTGGATTCTCGATGACCTGGAGCCGCTCCGCCAGATCAGCACACAACTCGGCTCCCAACCCGCGACCCTGTTCCGTCCGCCCACCGCGTACCGTCTGCGCAGCGATCAGCAGCACGACACGCCCTGGCCGCCGGAAACGCCGATGGGCCAGAACCCGCCCTCGGGCGCCATCCTGGATTTCTACCTCGCGCAGCCAAGTGCCGAAGTCGGCATCGAAATTCGCGACTCGGCCGGAAATATCGTGCGGCGATATAGTTCGCGCGATCAGGAGCCGCCGCACCAGCCCGTCGCCTTCCCCGAGTACTGGTTCCCCAAGCCGCAGGCGCTTTCGGGCGAGGCGGGACATCATCGCCTGGTGTGGAACATGCGCTACGCCGATCCTCCGGCGGTGAACCGTTCGTACGATTTGTCGGCCGTGTTCGGCGTCGTCATGGAACCGAACCCGCGCGGACCGCTGGCACTGCCGGGAAAATACGAAGTTCGCCTCATCGCCGGCGGCAAAACCTACAGCCAGACGCTCACGCTTGCGCCCGACCCGCGGCTGAAAGTCACTCCCGCCGAGCTGGGGCAGCAACACTCCCTGGAAATGCAGATCGTGGACGCCATGCAGCAGGCGTGGGACGCGCTCCAACGGGCACGCGCCGCGCAGGGCAATCCGCAGGCGGCGCAGCTTGCCGGCGGACGCGGCACACGGGGCGATACGTTTGCCTCCATGCTTGGCTCTCTGGGCTCGCTACTGGATGTAGTCGACTCCGCCGACACCGCTCCCACCGAGCAAGCCCAGTCCACTTTCCGCGATCTCAGACAGCGCCTCGATACGGTGCTGGTCGCCTGGAAGGCACAGAGCGATCGGCGGTAAGCCAGAGTCCTCTGTGTACCTCCGTGTCCTCTGTGGTCGCGCCTTCGTGCCTTCCATCGTGTCCTTCGTGTGAACGCTTGTCTCTCCGCTATCATTGACGCAGTGCCCGCCCTCACCGCCATTTCCGAGCTCATCAAGCGCTCTGCTGCCGACGCCGGCTTTGACGCCGC
>DAISJI010000333.1:0-1770 GCA_036821585.1 Terriglobales bacterium | reverse complement strand
GTTGGTGATGATCTGGAATTCCTGCACCGCCTCCTGCGACACGGTCGCGCGGATGCCGTTGGTGGAGTTGTCCACCGCGTCGGCGCCGTCCACGTTGACCAGGTTGGAGCGGGCGCGCTGTCCGCCGACGTTCAGCCCCGAGGTGGGCGCCGCGCCGATGGAAGGCGCCGTATCGCGCGCCAGCTTGGAATCCGTGAGCGCGAACTCAATGTAGTTGCGGCCGTTGATCGGCAAGTTGTCGATGCGGATCTGGTTGATAGTCTGCGTCGGAGCGGAGCGCTGCGTCTCCACCAGTTCCGGCTCACTGTTGACGTCCACCACCGATTCCACGGCGGCAACGGTAAGCGTGATCGGAAGCTCGGCGCGTTGGCCGACGGTTATCGTGACGTTCCTGGCCACGGTCCTGGCAAAGCCCGCCGCCTGGACGCTGACCGTGTATTGGCCCGGAGGCAGCGAAAGGAATTGATATTCCCCGGTTTCGTTGAGCGTGAGCGTGTGCTCGATGTTGCGCGCCTGGTTGGTGGCCGTAACCGTAGCGTTCTTGACCAACGCGCCTCCCGGGTCCTTCACGGCCACGTGGAGTTCCGCGGTTGCTGACGACTGCGCCCACGCATTCGCCGAAAACATCGCCAGGGCCGCGCACAACACAAACAGCTTCACGATTCGGCTGATCATTAATATTTATCCTTCCGCCGGTCGCGCAAGAACGGCGACCATGGCGCTTTCTACCCTTCGTCCCGCCCCTCCGGTATTGCGCCCCGGGATTGTGAAGAGAAGTGGTTCGGGTTTTACATCAGAAGCAGTAAGAATGGCAAGATAAGTCTAAGAAATATGACAACTTCTTCCTCGTTGGCAGGGATCACTTCCGGTCAATGCCGGAGTATTCGCACTCGCTGGTACGTACGGCCCACGCCATGCGCGGCGTATTGTGCGCGATGCCGTAGCGGCCGCGCACATCCAGCAGGATCATGCCGCCGTGGCCGTTCAGCCGGCGTTTCAGGTACTCGATGCCGTCGGCTGCGACTTGCGCTGGCTCGCCGCCATTCATCACCCGATCGTTGGCCCACTTGGCCAGCACCAGCTTCATCATGGGCTCGCCCCAGCCAGTGGTGGAACAGGCCGCGCCCAAATTATCGGCATAGCAGCCGCAGCCGATGAGCGACGAATCTCCCACCCGCCCCGGCGTCTTGTTCAGCGTGCCTCCGGTGGAAGTTGCCGCCGCGATGTTGCCGCTCGCGTCCAGCGCCGCCGCGCCCACCGTGTCGTGCGAAGTGGTCGGAGCGAATACCTCGTGGATTTCTCCGGCGGCTACTTTTTCCTGGCAGATCCTCAGGTGCTCGACTTCGCGCGGGACCACCAGTTCCTCGTTGGGAACCAGGTCAATGCCGTGTTTCTGCGCGAATTGCTCCGCTCCCCGCGCGACCAGGTAAACGTGCGGGCTCTCGTCCAGGATCTTGCGGCAGACGTGGATCGGGTTGCGGATGTGCTCCACGCAGCCGACTCCGCCCGCGCGCAACGTGCGGCCGTCCATCATGAGCGCGTCGAGTTCCACGCGCCCGTCGCGGTTCAGGAACGCGCCGCGCCCGGCGTCGAAGGTCTCATCGTCTTCCAGAACGGCGACGGCGGCTTCGATCGCATCCAGCGCCGAGCCGCCTTTTTCCAATACCTGCCAGCCTGCCGCGGTCGCGTTGCGCACGCCGTTGAGGTGCGCGTCGATCATGTCGTCGGGAATGGCCCAGGCGCCGCCATGGACCAGCAGAACAGGCTTAT
>DAISJI010000332.1:0-1868 GCA_036821585.1 Terriglobales bacterium | reverse complement strand
TTGGCGTCCCCGGCGGGATTCGAACCCGCGTTACCGCCGTGAAAGGGCGATGTCCTAGGCCGGGCTAGACGACGGGGACGCTTGTCGTTCGAGGCGGGACAAAACGAACTTCTATCGTAACAAAAACCGGCGCGAGGCGCGAGGCTTACGGCAGAGGTGGCGTCGCCTCAGGGAGAAGCAAGGCATTTACAATCGAATTGGCAGCGCGTACAGGGACGGAGGTCTTCCGCCTCGTGCCTTGCGCCTTAAGCCTGTTCTTATGGCCGACCCGCTCTATCTCAGCTTGTGGTTCCCCGATTTCGACGAGAGCACGATGATGCCGCACGCGCTCTCGGTGCTGATGGAGTTTCCTTGTTCCGCGGCGCGGCCCGGCATCAGCGCCGTGGCTGTCCATCCGGTATCGTGGGCCGAGCCGACCATCCTGGAGCGGCAGTTTAATCCCGGCATCCAGCCCCTCGAGGCGTTGGAAATCGTCTCCGACCTGCTACACAGCGATTACGCCTACGTATTCGAGACGCACTGGGACCTGTGGATCGTCGGCGCCGACGGCGAGTGGTCGCCCCAGCCGCAGATGGTGCGCTTCATCGCGCATGGACTGGATTTCGAGGAAGGCACTTACGAAGAGGACGGCCACGTGCAAGTGGACTTCGGATTGGATACGGACTTCCTCTTCGAAGACGTACGCTTTACCCCGGAGTCGGAGCAGCGCATCCGAGAGAACGTCGCCAAACTGATTGCGTTCACGCTGGCGGTGGAAAAGAACAGCGGCATCCGCGGGCGCGTGCTCTGGTCGGAGTCGGAATCGAACCTGGCGCAAAAGCTGGTGGCGAGACTGCAGAAGACGCAATAGCAGTCGCCAGTTGTCAGTGGTCAGCGAAACACGCCACAAACAAAAAGGCCCGTGACCATCCACGGGCCTTCAACTGACAACTGACAACTAGCAACTGACAACTATTTCGTTCTTCCCGCCTCGGCTCCCGAGTGCTCCTTGGTATATGCGGCCTGGGCGGCAGCCAGGCGCGCGGTGAGCACGCGGAAGGGCGAGCACGAAACGTAGTTCATGCCGACCAGGTAGCAGAACTCCACCGAACTCGGCTCTCCGCCGTGTTCGCCGCAGATGCCAACCTTCAGGTTCGGACGCGTCGAACGGCCTTTTTTCACCGCCATCTCCACCAACTGTCCAACGCCCTCGCGATCGAGCACGGCGAACGGGTCCTGCTTCAGGATTCCCTCGCTGATGTAAATGGGCAGGAACTTGTTGATGTCGTCGCGCGAGAAACCGAAGGTGGTCTGCGTAAGATCGTTGGTGCCGAAGCTGAAGAATTCGGCTTCCTTGGCGATCTCATCGGCGACCAGCGCGGCGCGCGGCAACTCGATCATCGTTCCCACCATGTAATCGACCTTGGTCTCCTTCTCGGCGAAGACCTCGTCGGCAACGCGGCGCACGATCGCTCCCTGGTTCGCCATCTCCTTCACCGTGCCGGTGAGCGGGATCATGACTTCCGGGTGGACCTTCACGCCCTGTTTCGCGACCGTGACCGCGGCCTCGAAGATGGCGCGCGCCTGCATCTCGGTGATCTCCGGATAGGTGATGCCGAGACGGCAGCCGCGATGGCCGAGCATCGGGTTGAGCTCGTGGAGCTGGTTCACGCGGTTGAACAGCTTGCGCAGTTCCTTGAGCTTGGGCGACTTCGGCTTGGTCGCTTCCAGCACGCCGATCTGCACCATCAGTTCCTCGCGCGAAGGCAGGAACTCGTGCAGCGGCGGATCGAGGGTGCGGATGGTGACCGGGAAGCCGTCCATGGCGCGGAAGACGCCGATGAAGTCGTTGCGCTGCATGGGCAACAACTTCTTCAGCGCGGCGCGGC
>DAISJI010000331.1:0-1883 GCA_036821585.1 Terriglobales bacterium | reverse complement strand
CCGACGGAGTGGGCGCCGCCTGGGCCGGCGTTTCCGGATAGCGTTCGCGGGCTTCTATCGCCGTGGAATCGCGGGCAATGTGGCCGATCAGTCGATCTTTCGTAAGCGTCAGAGGAAACCATCTGTTCCAAGAATGAATTTGGTGATGAAGTAGGAGAGTGAATGAAGAACAGGTGTGCGTAGTACGGCGCCGGCGGAATGGGCAGAGGTCGAGCAGTTGGCTGCGGAGTTCGAACAGCGGCGTGCTACTGCTGCCGGGCAGCCCACGCCGCAGGGGTAAGGTCAGCAAGACGATGGATGGAAACGTCGGCAATACCCGGCAGAACGGCGGCCAGGTAGCCGCGGATCGGAATCTTGATCCGGCGGCAGGTCTCCACGATGGACAGAATCGCCGCCACCTTCGGCCCGGCCTGCTGGCTGCCTACATGGATCCAGTTCTTCCGGCCCAACGCGACCGGACGCATCGAGTTCTCCGCCAGGTTGTTACTCAACTCCAGTTCCGCGTGTTCCAGGAAGCGGGTGAGCTTTCGCCATTGCAAGAGGGTGTAGTTCGCCGCCTTCCCCAACGCACTCGAAGGCAAGGAAGCGTTGCGGGCTGCCTCGACCTCTCCACGGATGGTCTCCACCAATGGCGGGGCGCTCTCCAGACGCAGCACGTGGCGTGCGGCGTGATCGAGCTTCTCCTCGCGCGCCAGGGCGTCGATTCCGAACAGCTCATCGATCAGTTTCACCATGCGCGTGGCGACCGCGTCGTGGGGGTTGAGCTTGACCGCATCGAAGAATTTCCTCCTGGAGTGCGCCCAGCATCCGGCGTGCACCAGCTTCGGCCCGCCCACCCTTTCGTAAGCGACATAGCCGTCGGTCTGTAGAATTCCTTCGAACTGTCCCAGGAACTCCTTCGGCCCTTCGCGTCCGCGCCCCATGCAGAAGTCAAACACTACTCCGCCTCCCGGCTGACCATATTGCCACAAATACGCTTGATGATTCTGCCCCCGTCCGTCGCGTAACTGTACATCTACCGGAGTTTCATCCGCCTGAATGTAACTTCCGCCGAGTAACTCGCGGCGCATCACCTCGACCATGGGAATCAGTAACTCGCCCACTCGCATCACCCACCCATCCAGCGTCGCCCGTCCGATTTCGACGCCCGCCTCCCGTTCGAGGATCACACTCTGGCGGTACAGCGGCAGGTGATCGCTATACTTGGCCACCACCGTGTCGATCACCACACGGTCGCTCACCAAGCTCTTTTCGATGATCCGCTCCGGCGCCGGAGCCGCAACCACGCCGCCTTCTTCGCAGCGCTTGCAGGCGCGCTTCTCGCGCTTGGTCACTACCACGAAGTACTTCGCCGGTTCCACATCCAACTGCTCGCTGACATCGTGGCCGATGACCACCGTCGCCTGGCCGCAAACCTTGCAGGTGCACTGTTCCGGCGTACAGGCGATCGTTCGCTCCACGCGCGGCAAGCCGGCGGGCAGTTGCTGCCGTCCGGGGTGTTTGCGGCTGCTTTGCGGTTTCGCAGGCGCCGGCAGCGGCTCGCGCCCGCTCTCCGCCTGGACTTCGGCATGGCTCACGCCAGGCTCAAAATCCAGCAACTGGAGTTGTGCGTCGTTGAGTTTCTCGCTGCCGGGACCGTACTTCTTGATCCGCTGCAATCGCAGTTGCTCTTCCAATACCTGGATCTTCAGTTCAGCCCAGACGAGTTTCTTCTCCAACTGGACGATCTGCTCAGTTTCGGATAGCGGATTGGGTAAGAGGCTCGCCACGTCGGTATAACTAATATAACCCGGCGTGAGACCACTTACAAGTAACTTATGCGGATATCTGTGTGTTTATAACTGGAGTCATGTCGCGCCGGTACCATTGCCGGCGCTGGGTGT
>DAISJI010000330.1:0-1889 GCA_036821585.1 Terriglobales bacterium | reverse complement strand
CGGCGAGCGCGAAGGCCACCACCAGCGGCGGCGACATCAGGTAGTTGGCGCGGACCTCGGAGTTAATGCGCCCCTCGAAGTTGCGGTTGCCGCTGAGCACCGAGGCCACGACCAGGTCCTTATCATTGATGATCTCGCTGACTTCCGCCGGCAGCGGACCGGAGTTTCCGATGCACGTGGTGCAGCCGTAGCCGACCAGGTTGAAGCGCAGCTTCTCCAGGTACGGCGTCAGCCCGGCGCGCTGGTAGTACTCGGTCACGACCTTGGATCCCGGCGCCAGCGACGTCTTCACCCACGGCTTGGTCTCCAATCCTTTCTCGACCGCCTTCTTTGCCAGCAGTCCGGCCCCGAGCATGACTGAAGGATTCGAAGTATTCGTGCAGCTCGTAATCGCGGCGATCACCACGCTGCCATGATCGAGCGCTTTGCGCAGGTCCACCATGACCGGCTTGTCCGCTGACGGAACACTCCCATCTTCGACCCCTACCGCCGTGTGCCCGCCTTCGCCTTCAAAGCGTCCGATCTGCTTCTCCATCGGCTTGCTTCCCGGGCGCATCAAGCCCGGAAGCGCTTGCCGGAAGCTCTCGCCGATCGAGAACAGGTTGACGCGGTCCTGCGGACGCTTCGGTCCGGCCACGCTCGGCTCCACCGTCGCCAGGTCCATGTTGAGCACCGTGGAGTATGTCGCCTCGGCGGTGTCCTTGGTGTGGAACAGGCCCTGCTCCTTGCAGTATGCCTCGACCAGCGCGATCTGCTCCTCGCTCCGTCCGCTCAGGCGCAGATAGTTCAGCGTTTCCTCATCCACCGGGAAGATGCCGCAGGTCGCGCCATACTCGGGCGACATGTTGCCGATGGTCGCGCGGTCCGCCAGCGCAAGCTTGTGCAGGCCGGGCCCGAAATACTCTACGAACTTTCCGACCACGCCTTCCTTGCGCAGCATTTCCGTGATCGTCAGCACCAGGTCGGTGGCGGTCGACCCTTCCTTCAGTTGTCCGGTCAGCCGCACCCCGACCACTTGCGGAATCACCATCGAAACCGGCTGGTTCAGCATGGCAGCCTCGGCTTCGATTCCGCCCACGCCCCATCCCAGCACGCCCAAACCGTTGATCATCGTGGTGTGTGAGTCGGTGCCGACCAGCGTGTCCGGATACGCCGTCGCGCGCCCGTCGCTCTTGCCGAGAAATACGACGCGCGCCAGGAACTCCAAATTCACCTGGTGCACGATGCCGGTGTCGGGCGGGACGATGGCGAGGTTCTCAAACGCCTTCTGTCCCCAGCGCAGGAAAGCGTAGCGCTCGTGATTGCGCTGGAACTCCAGGTCCGCGTTCACCTGGAAGGCCCACGTCGTGCCGAACTCGTCCACCTGGACGGAGTGGTCAATGACCAGTTCCGCCGGCATCAGCGGATTGATCGCCGCCGCCTCGCCGCCCATCTTGCGCATTGCATCGCGCATCGCGGCCAGGTCCACGACCGCGGGTACGCCGGTGAAATCCTGTAGCAGCACGCGCGCCGGCATGAACGCAATCTCCTGCGTTCCGGCCGCGCCTTGCCATGCGGCCAGCGCCTTGATTTCCTCGGCCTTTACCGCCTTGCCGTCTTCGTGGCGCAGCAGGTTTTCCAGCAGGATGCGCAGAGAATAGGGCAGGTGCGTGGTCTGGATGCCCAGCTTGTCGAGGGCGTCCAGGCGGAAGATGTCGTACTCGCGGCCGCCGACCTTCAGGGTCGAGCGGCTGCCGAAGGTGTTCTTCATAAAACCTCGCTTCAATGATGACGGTAATTGCGGCGCGACTCCCGCCCAATCCCAGGGCGGCTCACCCAGCCGGTCAGCGCCACGCGGCGTAACTCTTTATCTTAAAACCGCGGCTGGACATTGGGGAGAATTTCTCACA
>DAISJI010000329.1:0-1893 GCA_036821585.1 Terriglobales bacterium | reverse complement strand
CAATCACGCCGCAACCATCTGGAACTCCTCGTACGCTCCCTTGAAGTCCGTAATGCTATGGTCGCGTTCGAAGTGCCAGATGCGGGTCGCGACTTCGTCGATCAGGTCGTAGTCGTGGGTCACCAGCAGCACCGTTCCCTGGTAGCGCTGCAAGGCGATGTTCAGCGCGTTAATCGCTTCCAGGTCCAGGTGGTTGGTAGGCTCATCGAGCACCAGCACATTCGGCTTTTGCAGCATCAGCTTGCAGAACAACAACCGCGCCGCCTCTCCCCCGGAGAGAATGTCCGTCTTCTTGTTGCCGTCGTCGCGCGCAAAGAGCATTTGCCCGAGCAGCCCGCGAATTTCTTCGTGCGACGCCGAACCGTCCCACTGGTGCAACCACTCGAAAACCGTCATGCCAGGACGGATCAGCGACCGGTGGTCCTGCGCGAAATATCCGACTGACGCCTCATGCCCCCAGATCACCTTCCCGGAATCGAGGAATGTCCCGTCGTAGCCGCTGGTTTGCCGCAGCTCGGATTCGGATACGGTCGGAGAATTCGCCAGCAGCGCATTGACCAGCGTGGTCTTGCCGGCGCCATTGCGTCCCATCAGCCCGATCTTCTCTCCGCGCACTACGCTCGCCGTGAAGCCGCGCACGACCTCGCTCTCGCCGTACGCCTTTGTCACCCGCTCGATCTCCAGGATGTGCTTCCCCGATGGACGCTTCTGCTCGAACTTGATGTAAGGCCGCTGGATGTTCGACTTCGCCAGTTCCGTCACCTGCAACCGCTCCACTTCCTTGCGCCGCGACTGCACCTGGCTCGACCGGGTTCCGGCTGCGAATCGTGCAATGAAGTCGTTGAGCTGCGCGATCTTTTTCTCGCGCTGCGCGTTCTGCCCGTCGATTTGCGAGCGGACCTGGGTCTTGGCCATCACCATCTCGTCGTAGTTGCCGGTGTAGGTGATGATCGTCTCGTAATCAATGTCGGCCACGTGCGAGCACACCGCGTTCAGGAAATGCCGGTCGTGCGAGATCACGATCAGCACGCCGTCGTACGCGATCAGGAAATCCTGCAGCCAGTGGATCGAATCCAAGTCCAGGTGGTTGGTGGGCTCGTCCAGAAGCAGCGCCTGCGGATGGCCGAACAGCGCCTGTGCCAGCAGCACCCGGACTTTTTGTCCGCCCTGCAACTCACCCATGGTGCGCTCATGCAAATCGTCGGCGATATCGAGGCCCTGGAGGAGAAGCGTGGCGTCGGTTTCGGCCGTGTAGCCGTCCTCTTCACCGACGATGCCTTCCAGTTCGCCCAGCCGCATTCCATCTTCGTTGCTGATGTCGAGCTGCGCGTAGATAGCGTCGCGCTCCTGCAACGCCGCCCACAGACGCTTGTTCCCCATGATGACCGTATCAATCACGCGGTACTTGTCGAACGCGAACTGGTCCTGGCTGAGCACGCCGATCTTCTTCGGACGCACCACCGTCCCCTTCTGCGGCTCCAGGTCGCCGATCAGCAGGTTCATGAAGGTGGACTTGCCCGCGCCGTTCGGACCGGTCAGGGCATAGCGTTTCCCCGGCGTGAAGGCCGTGGACACTTCGTCGAACAACACTTTCGCGCCGTAGCGCATGGAAACGTCACTGACTGAAATCATGAGTTTTAGGGAACTGCGGGAATTCGCCTGCCAAAGCGGAGCGCAGTGATTCATTCAAGAATATCATGGCTCAGGTTTCCGCGACTGGGGTTCGTACCGGGCTCTTGACCGTGGCTCCGGCAGATGATTTTCGAGGCAGTGCGGAAAAAGTGAGCAGGCGCGTGTCGATGAGATAAAACGCGCCTGCTCAGTCAGACAAAACTTGCGATCAATTCGTACAGCTCGTACAGCGAGTTACCGGCGATAGCCCGGGTTGTAACC
>DAISJI010000328.1:0-1925 GCA_036821585.1 Terriglobales bacterium | reverse complement strand
CGCGACCGAGGTACCGCCGACGCGCACGTCCGTGACTTTGTCTCCGACCTTGTCGGCGCTGACGACGAGGCGGCTGGGGCGGCCGCACTCCAGGCCCTGCTCGATGGCGACCTTCTGCCCCGGCTTGGCGACGCCGTACTGCACCATCCAGGAAGCGCCACAACCGGCGGCCGAACCGGTGGCGGGGTCCTCGCCGCCGTAGAAAATCATGCGCACGTGCATGTCGGTGTTCGGGTTTACGGCGCCGCGGGCGATGAAGTAGAAGAAGCGGCCGCCGCTCTTGCCGAGGTATTCCTTCGCGTTCGCCCACTCGAATTTCAGATTCTGCAACGCTGCCAGGGAACGCACCGGCACGATGGTGAAGGGAAGTCCGGTGGAGACGGTCTGGATGGGCAGGTTGTCATCGATATCGGCCGCGGCGAGGCCGGTGGCGCGGGCGACGTCCTCGATGCGGTGCAGGCCGAGGAACTCGGGATCGCGCTGGCGCATCTCGCCGAAGGCGAGTCCGTTCTCGTCGCGAAAGCTAACCGGAATCTTGCCGGCGTCCAGGTCGAGCGTAATGGTGTCGGCGCCGCTGGCGCCGCGCACCACGGTCGCAGTGCCGAGCGTGGGGTGGCCGGCAAACGGAAGCTCTTCGTCCACCGTGAAGATGCGCACGCGGACGCCCTGTTCGAGCTCGACCTTCGGGTCGCGCGGGAAGATGAAGGTGGTTTCCGAGAGCTTGGTTTCCCGCGCGATGGCCTGCATCTGCTCCTGGGACAGGCCGCGGGCGTCGGTAAAGACGGCGAGCTGGTTGCCCTCCAGCGGGCGGTCGGTGAAAACGTCCAGCCAAACGAATGGAAGCGTGCGCGGGGTCATCTGTAAATCGTGCTCCGAACGAAAAAATGAAGCAAGCCCCCGGAGCAAGCGGACGAGTTGGGATCGACCGCGATAAACCCCGGGTCCCAATCCTACGGAAGCTATTTGGGCTGGGCAACCGTCCGCAGATATGGCCGGAGTGTCTTGAAGCCGCCCGGGTACTTCTGCTTGGCCTGCTCGTCCGTCACCGACGTCGGAATGATGACGTCGTCACCCGGCTTCCAGTTCACGGGCGTCGCCACCGTGTGCTTGGCGGCGAGCTGCATCGCATCGAGGACCCGCAGGACTTCGTCGAAGTTCCGGCCCGTGCTCATCGGGTAGATCAGCATCAGCTTGATCTTTTTGTCCGGCCCCACGACAAACACCGTGCGCACGGTGGCATTAGTCGCGGCGGTGCGTCCCTGCGAGCTGGTTCCGGCGTCGGCCGGCAGCATGTCGTAGAGCTTGGCGATTTTCAGCTCCGGGTCCCCGATCATCGGATAGTTCACCTTGTGGCCTTGCGTCTCTTCGATGTCGGCACTCCATTTGCCGTGACTGTCCACCGGATCGACGCTCAGCCCGATGATCTTGCAATTCCGTTTCTTGAATTCCGGTTCCAGCCGTGCCATGTACCCTAGTTCGGTCGTGCAGACGGGGGTAAAGTCCTTCGGATGCGAAAACAGAATGGCCCACCCATCGCCAATCCACTGATGAAAGTTGATCTCGCCTTGCGTTGTCTGAGCGGTGAAATTCGGCGCCTCGTCGTTAATTCGTAGGGACATCTCGCTATCTCCTCGTTCGCTGGCTATGGATGCAGTCTGGCATGAGCAGGATTCGCCAAATGGCCCGTAATGTTGTCAAGCGGGACCGTGCGGGCACGACACGAAAGCAGCCAGGGAGCGGTCATGGAACCTGTGGCGATGACCGATTCGCAGCGGGAGGTTGACGTGGCTGTGCAGCGCCGCTCTGGTAAGCTTTTGAAAATCAAACACGGAAGCGCATGGGGTCCGGTGATCCTCCCGGTCTTCAAAACCGGCGGTCGTCAGGTTTTCCTGGGGACGGTGCGTTCGACTCGCACACGCTTCCGC
>DAISJI010000327.1:0-1926 GCA_036821585.1 Terriglobales bacterium | reverse complement strand
CGCCCCATACGCAGTGAAGCCGAAGCTCGCGCCGTGCTGGCGGAGCACTTCGGCATCGACCTCCCCGCCGGTTGTGCGCTCCCTGAGGGCATATTCGCCTGATCTTCGCCCATTTGCAGGCTCAGACGGGCGCTGGCTGCACCGCACTCAATGCGAGAAATCAATTCTTTGCAGGGCGACGAAACACTCTGCGCTCCGAAATGCATCCAAGAACGGTGGAGGCATGTATGCGACGTGGAATAGCTATCCTTTTGCCGGTAGTGCTCGCCGGTTTTGCCCTGGCCCAAACCACCGCTTTGCCGCGCGGCCGTACGAAGCTGGGCGGCGCCGATCCCAGCCAGCGGATCACGCGCGAAACGCTGCATGAAATGCTGATGCTTCCTTACTACAGCGTTTTCGACAACCTCGCTTTCCGCGTCGATGGCAACACGGTCACGCTGCTCGGGCAGGTAGCCAACCCGAGCTTGAAGTCCGATGCCGAAGCGTCGGTCAAGAGGATTGAGGGCGTGGAGAAAGTGGTGAACAACATCGAAGTCCTGCCGGCATCGGGGTTCGACGACCGTATTCGGCGCGCCGAGTATCGCGCCATCTACGGCAGTGAAGGTCTGTTCAAGTACTCCATGGGCGCGGTACCGTCGATCCACATCATCGTCAAGAGCGGGCACGTGACGCTGGTCGGAGTCGTGGACAATGAAATGGACAAGAACATGGCGGGAATCACGGCGAAGGGCGTCTCGGACGTGTTCTCCGTGGACAACCAGCTCCAGGTTGAGAACGACAAGAAACGAGCGAAGTAGCGGGCAGTCTGGATTCGTTTTTCCGCTACACCGCGGTGGTGAGGAATCCGGTTTCCAGCCGGCCGTTGCGACTCCTGTTTGCCGCCAATTTCGTATCCATGGTGGGCAGCGGGATGAACTCCGCCGCCGTCTACTGGTACATCCTCCAGGCCACACATTCGGAGCAACTGCTGGGGATCCTGGTGGTGGCGCAAGCCCTGCTGTCGCTGCTGCTGATGCCGTTCAGCGGCGTGCCGTTTTCGGGCGTCCTCAGCATTGCGTCCGGGCTCTACCTGGTGGGTGGTACGGCGCGCGGGTTGGGAGGGGTTGCGCTCTCCAGCAGCATCATGGAGGCCGTGCCCAAGCGCTTCATGGGGCGCGTCTCAACCCTGTTCGGCATTGTGTCGATCATGCTTCAGATCTCGCTGGCGCTGGCGGTCGCCCGCATCGCGCACAATGTCGGGCTGACGTCCGCCATCTTCGTGATCGCAACTCTCTATCTGTTCGCTGCATTCTCCGGATGGCTGAGTGGGCGTTCGGCCGATACGCCCGCGAGTTCCAACCGAGCGGAACTGGAAGCGTCCGCATCGCACTAGCTCGTATTCGGCGCCTGTTTCTCTGAAACTGAAACGCGAAACTGAAACTATCTTTTCGGCTGTCCGCCGTCGTTCCACTTCGGTTTGAAGTCGCTGTTCGCAAGCCACTGTATGGGTGCGACGAACGACTGGATCACCTCAGTCATAAAGTTGAAATCGAGGTGTGCCAGATCGTCGTCCGGCCGGTGGTAATAAGGAGGCGTGCCCCATCCTGCCGCGGTATGCGCCACCACGCCTTTCAGCGCCAGGGCGTAATTGTCGGAGCGCTCGAAGAAATGCTGCTCGGGATAGGGATCGGGGCCGATCTTCGCACCGTGCTCCTTCAGGGTCGGGCCGAGGTTCGAGCGCTCCCATCCGGTGAGCAGCAGCACGCCCTTGGGCATCTTCGGGTCCTGCGCGCCAATCATCTCGAACTCGATGTTGGCGACGATCTGCTCCAGCGGCGCCGGCGGATGGTTGCGGAAATAATCGTCGCCCTGCCCGCCGGTTTCTTCGCTGCCGAAGCAGACGAAATAGACCGTGCGTTTCGGTTTCGGCCCGGCGGCGAGCGCGCG
>DAISJI010000326.1:0-1934 GCA_036821585.1 Terriglobales bacterium | reverse complement strand
CCGGTGCGCGATGGCGTGCGCCTGTTCACGGCGGTCTATGTTCCAAAAGACGCCTCGCCGGCGAATGCGTACCCGATCATGTTCGACCGCTCGCCCTACAGCGTCCGCCCGTACGGCGCGGACACCTATCCCGCGCGCCTCGGGCCCTCGGAGCACTTCGCGCGCTCCAAGTACATCTTCGTTTACCAGGACGTGCGCGGCGCATGGATGTCGGAAGGCCAGTTCATGGATATGCGCCCGGAAGACGCGGCCGAAAAGGGCGGCAAGGCCGTGGACGAAGCTACCGACACCTACGACTCGATTGACTGGCTGATCAAGAAAATCCCGTTCAACAACGGCAAAGTCGGCATGTGGGGCATCTCGTACCCGGGCTTTTACACCTCAACCGGCATCATCAACGCGCACCCGGCGCTGAAGGCCGCCTCACCGCAGGCGCCGATTGCCGACTGGTTCATCGGCGACGACTTCCACCACAACGGCGCGCTCTGGCTGCCGCACATCTTCGGATTCATTTCCAGTTTCGGATTGGCGCGACCTGAGCCGACCACCAAGCGTCCGCAGCGCGACTTTGACATTCCCGCCGACGGCTACACGTTCTACAAGGCGATGGAGCCGCTTTCGCTGGTGAACGACAATTTCCTCCATCACAAGGTTGCCTTCTGGGACGAGGTCACGCAGCATCCCAACTACGACGCCTTCTGGCAGGCGCGCAACCTGCTGCCACACCTGAAGAACATCAAGCCCGCGGTGCTGACCGTCGGCGGCTGGTTCGACGCCGAAGACCTCTACGGCGCGCTCAACACCTATAAGACCATCGCGAAGAATGGGCCCGGCGAGCGCGTGCGCCTGGTGATGGGCCCGTGGTGCCACGGCTGCTGGTCCGTGCCGACCTACGACAGCCTCGGCGATATCCACTTCAATTCGATGGTCAGCGACTTCTACCAACGCAACATCGAGTTCCCCTTTTTCGAGTACTACCTGAAAGGGAAGGGCGCCAACGACCTGCCCAACGCGTACGTTTTCGAGACCGGCACCAACCAATGGCGCAAGTACGACGCCTGGCCTCCGACGAACACGGCACAGAAGACGCTTTACCTGGGTGCGAGCGGCACGCTGTCGTTTAACGCGCCCGCCGAGGGATTTGACGAGTACGTCAGCGACCCGAACAAGCCGGTGCCCTTTTTCGAGCACACCACGTCGGGCATGGCGCGTCCTTACATGGACGGCGACAACCGCGAGCAGGGCTGGCGCACCGACGTACTCGTCTATCAGACCGAGCCGCTGACGGAAGACATCACGCTCGCCGGGCCGCTGCAACCGAGCTTGCAGGTTTCGACTACCGGCACCGACTCCGATTTCGTGGTCAAGCTGATTGACGTATATCCGGTCGATGTTCCAAACGCCGATCCCAATCCGATGCAGATCGAGATGGGCGGCTACCAGCAAATGGTGCGCGGCGAACCGATGCGCGGGCGCTTCCGCAACAGCTACGAAAAACCGGAGGCGTTCAAGCCCGGGCAGCAGGCGAAGATCGAGTTCGTCATGCCCGACGTGAACCACACCTTCCGCCGCGGCCACCGCATCATGGTGCAGGTGCAGAGCACGTGGTTCCCGTTGGTGGACATCAACCCGCAGACCTTCGTGCCCAGCATCTACCAGGCCAAGCCGAGCGATTTCCAGAAGGCAACGCAGCGCGTGTATCGCGGCGCCAACGGATCGAAGCTGAATGTGTGGGTGGTGAATCCGGCGCAAAACAAGTCAGCCGCTGATGAACGCTGATCGACGCTGATTCTTCAGGAAATGTCATCCTGAGCGAAGCGAAGGATCTATGCATTTCGATCGACAAAAACATAGATCCTTCGTCGGACTGACGTCCTCCTCAGGATGACATCAATAGGAATCCGTGTTTGTCTGCGTTCATCAGCGGCTGATTC
>DAISJI010000325.1:0-1956 GCA_036821585.1 Terriglobales bacterium | reverse complement strand
CGTAGAGGCCGGCGCGGAACATTTTCGCTGGTTTCCGTGCCTGGCCAAAAACCCTTTGTGATTTCGCCTTCTCAGATGCCCGTTTGGCGGCCATTTCGAGATGTCGCTCCCGCATGGCCGAATACTATCCTTTTCGGCCATGCAGGATACAGCATACCCTATGCCACATCCAAAAGGGCGCCGGTCCGCGCCAGCGTCTCGCGGTAGTTCCAAGGCATCCACTCCGACGGTGTTTGCTTCAACTCCCCGGCGTGACGCTGCAACTCGGTGAGGTAGTCGAACGGATTGACGTGGTTGAGTTCGCAGGTATGAATCAGGCTCATGAACAGGTCTCCCATCTGCGCCCCATTCCGGTTCTTGTAAAACAGCGAGTTCTTGCGATGCAGGATCGCTTTCTTCAATGCCCGCTCGGCGATGTTATTGTCCAGCGGCGCTCCCGGCACCCGCAGAAACAGCGTGAGTTTCTCCCAGTGATTGAGCAGATACGAGATCGCCTTACCCAGACCGGAGTTCGGCTCTACTTTCCGTTCCGCGAACTGCGCGCCAAGCCAGACCTTCAGCTTTTCCATCACCGGCCCGCTGTGCTCCTGGTGGAAGTGGAGGCGCTGCTCGGGGGACAGTCCCTGCGTCCGCGCCTGATCGTCGTAGCCGTAGACTTCGCCCAGAGTTTCCAGTACGAACCGGCATTCCTCGGGAAAATTCGGAGTCACCTCCACGAAGTTTCTACGACCGTGCGCCAGACAGTTGGCCAGCAGTGTGGCGAACGCGCCGGCCGCCTTTGGCACATTCCTCGACAGCGCGTCGCACATCTGAATCGGCGGCGGCAACTCAGTGGGCCGTTGCTTCAGCACTTCGGCCAGATTCTCGCCGGCGTGCTTGCACCCGGTGAAGAACAGTGCGATCCGCCGCTCCTGGAAGATCCATACGACCCCGCTGGTGAATACGCCGGTCCGATCCGGGGCAATGTCAGGATCCCGGTCCAGCGACAGCACGCGCATCGACGTATCGTCGTTGTGCACCACTTCCCCTTGCGCCGCCTGGCGTGTCAGTTCTTGCAGCGCGGGTTGAAGCATGACCGCGGTTTCCGTTACGATCTCGCATTGCGTCGCCATCGGTAGCGGGATGCCCAGGCTCTTTTCCAGACCTTGCAGCCTGTACCACGGTACACCGCTCCCGTACCGCAGCAGGGCGATCATGCTGGCCGCCGTCTCATCGTACTTCTTCTCGCCCACGCCCTCCGGCGGCGCCGCCGTAAACACATCTCCGCACAGATTGCACCGCAACTTCTCCAACTCATACACGGTCGCGGCGATGGGCGCCTGCCCAATAATCCGCACCAGCACGCCCGGATCGCGCTGCGAATATACTTTGCCGCCGCATGAAGCACCCGGACACGGATCTCCTGCCTTCAATGACGCGTGCGGCACGGCAACCTTGCGCGCCCCGCGATAGGCGGCGGCACCATTACGCCCGTGCCCGGCAATCGCACGCTTGGCGGCAGGTGGGGCGTCCGGCGGCTGTAGCTTGTTATCGCTACTACTCTCGATGCCGGCCTGCTTCAGCACCTTACTTGTCTTTTCCGTGCTCGAGTGACACAGCAGACGGCGCAATGAGGCCAGCGTCGCTTCCTGATTCTGCAGTAACTCGGTCACATAGCCCAGGGTGCGGATCGCGGCTTGTAACTTCTGGTAACCTGCTTCGCCCAACTCCGGGCGCACTTTCTCCAATAACGCCTCTAATTCCTCGCAGGAGACGTCGATTTGTGGGGTACCCTCTGGGTGCGGAGTGGCCACGTCACTTACCCTCCTGTAGTAACTCGCGAAACCGGCGATGGAGTGGCAGCGCCAGCACCTCTTTGATCGACCGGTTCGGTCGATGTGTCCAAGCGTCTTTGCCACGCCCCGTGGTTCGCCCCAGCACCTTCCAGTTCGCCGCCCCATAACAGGTCCCGCGAAA
>DAISJI010000324.1:0-1965 GCA_036821585.1 Terriglobales bacterium | reverse complement strand
TTCGTTTTCGGGCACCGTGTCGCCCTCTCCCGGCGCGAGGAACATGTTCTGCTCCAAACCGTACTGCTTGGTATAGAGCTCGTGGTAGCGTCCGCCGGCGGCGAGCAGTTGCTCGTGCGAGCCGCGCTCCACAATCCTTCCGTCTTCCACCACCAGGATCTGGTCAGCGCGCCGGATGGTGGACAGCCGGTGCGCGATGACAAACGTCGTGCGCCCGCGCATCAGGTAGTTGAGTCCTTCCTGGATCATCTGTTCCGACTCGGAGTCCAGGCTCGACGTCGCTTCATCGAGAATGAGAATGCGCGGATCGGCCAAAATGGCGCGTGCAATCGAGATGCGCTGGCGCTGGCCGCCCGATAGCTTCACGCCGCGCTCGCCGACCAACGTGTCGTACTGTTGCTCGAAGCGTTCGGCGAACTCGTCCACGCGCGCGATGCGGCAGGCGCGCAGCACTTCTTCGCGGGTCGAGTCGGGGCGCGAAAAGATTACGTTTTCGAAAATGGTGCCGTCGAAGAGAAACGAATCCTGCAACACGACGCCCAGCCGCGTGCGGAACGAATCCAGCCGCACGGTGGACAGGTCCACGTTGTCCACATAGATTGCGCCCGCATTGGGCGTGTGGAAAGCGGTGACCAGGCCGATGATCGTGCTCTTGCCCGACCCTGAAGATCCCACCAGCGCCGTCACCGTCCCGGGCGGCGCTTCGAAGCTGACGCCGTGCAGCACCGAGCGCCCGATCTCGTAAGAAAAATCGACATTATCGAACCGCACCGTGCCCTCCATGCCGGGCAGCGGGACGGTGCGCCGCGGGTCCTCGTCCTCGGGCTTCTCGGAAAAAATTTCGCGCGTGCGGTCCAGCGCCGCTACGGCCTCGGTAAGCTGCGTGCCGATGTTCACCACCTGGATTACCGGCGCGATCAGGAACGCCATGAACATGGTGTAGGTAAAGAAGCCGCCGACGGTGAGCTTGCCGGCCAGGATCTGGCGCGCGCCGACGTACATCACCACCGATCCCACCGCGCCCAGCAGCACGCTGGTGGAGAGCGACATCAGCGAGGTCGCGGTCAGCGTGCGCAAAACGTTATCGAGCAGCCGCTGCACGCCCGCGGCGAACACTTTCTGCTCACGCTCCTCGGCGTGATAGCCCTTCACCACGCGCACGCCGCCCAGGGATTCGGTCAGCCGCCCGGTGACTTCAGCGTTGATTTTGGCGCGTTCGCGGAAGATTGGGCGGATGGTCTTGAACGCCCGCTGCAGCGCGAAGACGATGACGGTCATGAACGCGCAGCCGATGCCGGTCATCAGCGGGCTGATCTTGAGCAGGACGAAGAATGCGATCACTCCGGTCAGGCATCCGCCCACGAAATCCACGATCCCGGTGCCCACCAGGTTGCGCACGCCTTCCACGTCCTGCATGATCCGCGAAACCAGGGTGCCGCTCTTGTTGGCGTCGAAGTAGGAAACCGGCAGGCGGCTGACGTGCGAAAAGACCTTGAGCCGCAACTCGGTGATCAGGCGCTGCGCGGCCTTGGACAAGGTTTGCGTGAGCGCGTAGGACGAGATGCCCTGGATGACGGTCGCCACCAGCACCGCCCCGACCAGCGGGCCGAGCAGTTTGACATTGTGTTTGCCGATAACGTCGTCAATCAGCCACTTGGTGGAGGCGGGCAGCACCAGGGCGCAGACGCGGTTCACCGCCATCAGCGCAAACCCGAGTGCAAGCAGGCCTTTGCGTGGCGCGACCAGTGCCCACACTTCGGGCAGGGCTTTGCCGATGGGACGTCGCGGATGCGAACCGGGTATGGCGGAGATACGGCTGTGAGCCCGAGTTGCCATTAACAGCTAGATTGCCTGAACATCGCGAAGGTCACAACTTTTGATATGAATCAGTCCATCCGGATTTGCACCAGTTCCGGAGTTCCCTCGGGCGAGGGCGAGGCCGGTTGGACGCTCTGCGGCGCGCGG
>DAISJI010000323.1:0-1999 GCA_036821585.1 Terriglobales bacterium | reverse complement strand
CAAGCGCATCGTCGCGGTCATGGCCGAGCCGCAAAACCTCCACCAACTTGACGAGCTGCGCTTCATGACCGGGATGGACATCGTCCCTCGCCTTGGCTTCAAGACTGAAATCGAGGAAGCGATCAAGAAGTGCTACGACGAGGATGCCGCCGAAGTCTTGGCCGCCACTCCACAGCTCCCGTTTATCGACCAGGTGGACGTCAGCGACATGCACTTCTTTACCTCCGGCGCCAGTGCACGGAGCAAGGCGGCGATGGAAGAATTTGAAGCCGAGCTGCGCAATGAGAAGACCCCCGCCGTGCGCCTGGTGTCCGCCATTCTGGCCAGCGCCGCGGCAAAAAAGGCCAGCGATATTCACATCGAGCCGCAGCCGCTGGGCACGGTTGTCCGCATCCGCGTGGACGGCGTCCTCCGCGAATTGACGCACATTCCCGCGGAGCTGAGCAACTTCCTGGTGTCGCGCATCAAGATCCTCTCCGACATGGACATTTCCGAGCGCCGCATCCCACAGGACGGCCGCTTCCTTTGCCAGATCGGAGACTCGCACCTCGATCTCCGCGTTTCCATCCTGCCCACGCACTCGGGCGAAAAAGTGGTGATGCGGCTTCTGGATCCCACCGCCAGCCGCGTGGGCTTCGAAAAGCTTGGGCTTTCTGCCGAGAATTCGGCCTCGCTCGCCACCGTTCTGTCGGCGCCGCAAGGCATGTTGCTGGTGACCGGCCCGACCGGGTCGGGCAAGAGCACCACCCTTTACGCCGCGCTCAACAGCTTGCGCTCGTCCTCGGTGAACATCATCACCGTCGAGGACCCGATCGAGTACCAAATCGAGGATATCAACCAGGTCCAGATCAATACCAAAGCCGGCCTGACCTTCGCCAACACGCTGCGCTCCATGCTCCGCCAAGACCCGAACATCATCATGGTGGGCGAGATCCGCGACCAGGAGACGGCGGAAATCGCGCTGCAGGCTGCACAGACCGGCCACCTGGTGCTTTCCACGCTGCACACCAACGATTCCATCGCGGCCATCACCAGGCTGCTTGATTTGAATATCCAGGGCTTCCTGATTTCCGCCTCGGTCAGCGCCGTGATCGCCCAGCGCCTGGTGCGGAAGCTCTGCGAATGCGCGGAGAAAGTCGCGATGACCGACGAGCACGCCGCGCGCCTGCTCGCCGGCGGTATCGTGGACTTCGACAGCCACGTGCACATCCCCGCCGGTTGCGCCAAGTGCGACGGCTCCGGCTACAAGGGACGGGTCGGCATCTACGAGGTGCTCCTGCTCGATGAGCAGATCCGCAGCGCCATACGCTCCGGCGCGCGCGACGAAGAGATCCGCAAACTCGCCCGCTCCGTCGGCATGCGCCTGATGCAGGAAGACGCAGTCGAAAAGGTCAAGATCGGCGTCACTACCATGGAAGAGGTACTGCGCGTCGTCCCGTTCGACAACGCGCTCACCGTGCGCTGCCGCGATTGCGGCCGCGCCCTGGCGCCGGCCTTCCTGTTCTGCCCCTATTGCGGCGCCGGCACTCGCCAGACCGCTGCCGCTCCCCGCGCTACCCGCCGTGGCGTGGAAGGAAACGTATGAGTTCATCGTCACCGAAGAACCCGTCGCGCGAAGCCGGGCGCTTTGCCGCCTATCGCGGCCTCAGCCTGATCTACGAAGGGCGCAGTGAGATCATTGAAATCCGCGCTCCCGACATCAGCCCCAAGGGGATGTTCATTCACATCCCGAGCCAGTTTCCCGAGGGCGCGGTGGTCAAGTTGGAATTCTGGCTGAGCCGCTCCGGCACCCACATCAAGGCGCGCGCCGAGGTCCGTTACTGCCTTCCCGGCGTCGGCATCGGCGTCGAGTTCGTGGACATCGCCCAAGAGGACCAGGCGATTATCGAGAACGAGATCAAAGACCTGATGGGACGCTAGAATCAGTTTCAGTTTCGAGTTTCAGTTTCAGCAATCAGGGCGGCCAGCCGGCCGCCCTGATTCATTTGTACTCATTCCG
>DAISJI010000322.1:0-2010 GCA_036821585.1 Terriglobales bacterium | reverse complement strand
TTGAAGAGTGCCGGTGCTAGCGTTGCGTCATGCCCGCGGGACTGAAGCGCTATCACGACACGGATGACGCGCACTTCATCACCTTCAGTTGTTTTCAACGTTCCCCCTTACTGGGTAACGCTTCCGCGCGCGATCTGTTCCTCGAGGTCCTGGAAAAGGTGCGCCGGCGTTACTCGATGAAGGTGTACGGATACGTCGTAATGCCGCGTTGACAAAAGTAACACATGTGTTACCATCGTCTGTGATCGACGTCCGCGAGTATCTCGACGCTGCGGGTCGCAGTCCATTTGCGGCGTGGTTCGATGGACTCAATGCCCCCGCCGCTGCCAAAGCAACGATTGCCGTGACGCGCATCGGACAGGGTAACTTTTCCAGCGTGAAGGGCGTGGGCGCCGGGGTGTTCGAATGCCGCATCGACTTTGGCCCTGGCTACCGCATTTATTTCGGTAAAGACGGCGACCGGTGGGTGATTCTTCTCGGCGGTGGAACCAAGATACGCCAGCAACGGGACATCACGAACGCGATTGCGCTCTGGCAGGACTACAAGCAGCGAAAGAAGTAGGAGGCTCTCATATGGCTCTCACCCGGCGTTTCAAGCAGACGATTCAGGCACGCGTAAAGCGCGACCCCGCGTTCCGCAAGGCGCTGCTCCGCGAAGCAATCGAGAGTTTCCTGGCGGGCGACGTGGAGACAGGCAAGACCGTATTGCGGGACTTTATCAACGCCACCATCGGCTTTACCAAGTTGGGCAGCGCCATGCGCCGCTCTCCCAAGAGCCTGATGCGTATGCTTGGACCAACCGGAAACCCGCAAGTCAAGAACCTGTTCGAGATTGTCGCGTTCCTGCAACAGCAAGAAGGAATTCGGTTCAAGGTCCGGTCCAGCTCGATAGCAGCTTAAATGAGAAAAGCGCGGCTCCCGCCGCGCCGTAAGCCTTACGCCTTGAGCCTTGCGCCTATTTCCCCAACGCCTCAATAATCCTGTCGAAATCCTCGAGGTTCTGGTACTCGATCACCACTTTGCCCTTGCCGCCGTTGTCCACGATCTTGACCCTCGCCCCCAACTTCTCCTGCAAATGGCGCTCGGCTTCCTTCACATTCGGGTCGCGCCACTTAGGCTGCGGCGAACTCGAACTCTCCGACGGCCCCGTCATCGGACGGTCCCACATGTGCCGCTTCGCCAGTTCCTCCGTCTGTCGCACCGACAGCCCGTCCTTGATGATGTGCGCCAGCACCGTTTCCACCGCGTCATCGTTGGGCAGGCTCATCAGCACCTTGGCGTGCCCGAAGGTCAACTTCCCTACCGCCAGGAATCCCTGCGCGTCGGGCGGCAGCTTCAGCAGACGCATGTGGTTGCCGATCGTCGCCCGTTCTTTTCCGGTGCGCGCCGCGATCTGTTCCTGGGTCAGCCCGAAATCGCTCGATAGGCGCGCGAACGCGTACGCCATTTCCATCGGGTTCAGGTCTTCGCGCTGCAGGTTCTCGATCAGCGACAGCTCCGCCGCCTGCTCGTTCGACACCTGGCGCACGATCGCCGGGATCGTTTCCTTCCCCGCCAGCTTCGACGCCAGCCACCGCCGCTCGCCCGCGATGAGCTGGTACTTCACCTTCGCCGCGTCAATCTCCGGCCGATGCTGGCCACCGAAGATCGCCGTCTCCAGCGGATCGAGCTGGTCATCCGGCGGCTGTCCCACGTAGCGGACGATCCCCGCCGACACCTCGCGCACCACGACCGGCTGCATCACGCCGCTGACCTGGATCGACGCGGCCAGCTCCTGTAGCTTTGCCGTGTCGTTATGGCGCCGCGGCTGGTACGGGCTGGGCTCGATCTCCCCGACCGAGATCTCCTGCACGCCCTCGCCCGGGACTTCGCGCACCACTTCGCGGATTACTTCGCGCACTTCCGGCGCCACCTGCCGCGCCGCCGGTATCAACGAATCCAGTCCCCGCCCTAATACTCTTTTTTTGTCCATGGTTGTGGTCATGAAATTTCCAATTTGTAATTTGAAAT
>DAISJI010000321.1:0-2012 GCA_036821585.1 Terriglobales bacterium | reverse complement strand
GTTTCTGAGTTTTCCCGGTTGGTGCTAAGTCCGGGGCTGAAGCCAAGTCACAGTCCATGTTTCGCGACACAAGGACTGAGGGTGCGGTGACGGTCTATAGCGAGGCGCTGGTTGAGGAGAACAGGGAGCTTCAGTCAAGAGCAGGATAGAGTCCCGAGACGTCAGTCCAGTTTGTCCGGTTGGTAGGCAAGCCCGGAGCCCGAGCTCAAAAGATCGCGCGTTGCGACCCGCAAGGAAGCGACGAGGCAGGTCAAGCAAGGGTCTAATCAAGCGAGCCGCCGGCCGAGACGAACGGGGGTGACAATCACCTCGGGACTCTTATTTCATTTGCCATTGCAAATTTGAGCGTTTGAAATTTGCAATTCACCGCCCGTCCGTCGAATTCTCGCCCCCGATGGACAGAAGCGGCAATACCTCACTATTTGAGTTCCAATTTCAAATTTTCAAATTTCAAATTTTCAATTCCCGATATAATTCCCCGCTCCCATGGCTACCAACTTCATTGATCGCCGCAGCTTTGTGGAAGGTCTCGCGCGGTTCGGCGTGGCCACCACCGTTTTTCCCACCGTGCTCTACGCGATGGCCGAGCAACACAAGGACATCACGAAGACGATGATTGCCGACGCGGCCGCCGTCGCCGGACTGGAGTTCGACGACAAACAGATCGACATGATGGTGGACGATCTGAAGAACCGGCTGAAGGCGTTCGACGCCATCCACGACCTGCACATCGCCAACAGCGTGGCGCCGGCGCTGGTGTTCGACCCGGTGCTGCCGGGGATGAGCTACCAGCAGGCGAAGCGTCCACCGAAGATGAGCCGGATCGCGGCGCCGGGGACGCCGAAGAACATCGAGGACGTGGCGTTCTATCCGGTGCGGCAGTTGGCGGAGCTGGTGCGGACGAAGAAAGTGTCGTCGGTGGCGCTGACCGATATGTACCTGGCGCGGCTGAACAAGTACGACCCGGCGCTCAAGTTCGTGGTCAGCCTGACCGAGGAGCGAGCGAAAGCACTGGCGCAGGAAGCCGATAAAGACATTGCGGCGGGAAGATATCGCGGGCCGCTGCATGGATTGCCGTGGGGCGCAAAAGACCTGCTGGCGGTGAAAAAGTACAAGACGACGTGGGGCGCGGGCGGGTTTGAAGAGCAGACCATCGACGAGGACGCGACCGTGGTGCAGCGCCTGGACAAGGCGGGCGCGGTGCTGGTGGCGAAGCTCACCTTGGGAGCGCTGGCGCAGGGCGACGTTTGGTTCGGCGGCACGACGCGCAATCCGTGGAAGACCGACCAGGGGTCGAGTGGATCGTCGGCGGGTCCGGCGTCGGCAACGGCGGCGGGATGCGTGGCGTTCGCGATCGGGTCGGAGACGTTGGGATCGATTTCGTCGCCGTCCACGCGCTGCGGGACGACCGGTCTGCGGCCGACGTTCGGGCGCGTGCCGCGGACGGGAGCGATGGCGCTGTCGTGGAGCATGGACAAGTTGGGGGCGCTCTGCCGATCCGTCGAAGATTGCGCGATCGTCCTCGATGCGATTTACGGGCCGGATGGAAAAGACGGCAGCGTGCACGACATCGGATTCGCGTGGGACGCAACGCTGGATCCGAAAACGTTGCGCATCGGCTTTGTGCCGGCGGACTTCGAGCACCGCAAACCGGGGGAGAATGAGCGTCCGGAGCAGAAGGCGGCGCGCGAAGATAACGACCGATTCAACGATGCGGCGCTGGAAGCGATCCGCACCAAGCTGGGTTGGAAGCTGATTCCGGTGAAGCTGCCGGAGCTGCCGTGGCAGGCGATGCGTCCGATATTGCTGGCGGAGGCGGCGGCGGCGTTTGACGAACTGACGCGCAGCGGGCGCGACAAGCTGCTCACGGCGCAGGGCAAGAACGAATGGCCAAATACGTTCCGCGAGGCGCGCTTCATCCCGGCGGTGGAGTACATCAATGGCAACCGTGCGCGTACGCTGGGCATGCAGGCGATGGCCGAGGTATTCAAAAACGTGGACGTCATCGTGGC
>DAISJI010000320.1:0-2022 GCA_036821585.1 Terriglobales bacterium | reverse complement strand
TTCAGGTGCAGGCGCTTCCCGTTCGGCGCGTCGGCCGCTTCTTCCATTTCATAGACGCTTGCCGGGCAGAAGTGCGTGCATGGGTTGCCGAACTCCACCGTACATCGCGCGCTGCATATATTCGTGTCGTGCACGATCAAGTGCGACGGCTGGTCTTCTTCGTGTTTCGTCCCCGAGTAATAAAGATCGGTAAGCTTATCGAAGGTCAACTTGCCGTCGCCCTTGGCGTCCCCGATCAGGTGCGCTTCATCGCCGCCATCGGGCGGAAGTTCGCTGAGCTTCTTCAGCCGCCGGTGTCCGGCCGTGGCTGTGTATTTGGCGTGCAGCCCGCGCCCGCCGGTAATCTGTTGGATCGTGGCATGAAACAGCCCGTGCCAGAATCCGTGCTCGAAGCCCTGGTGGAAGTTGCGCACCGGCCACAGCTCTTTCTTGATCCAGCTCTTTTCCACGCGGCTCTGGAACAGACTCAGCGTGTTGTGCGAAAAATCGTTGGCGACCATCGCATCCAGGATCGTTTCCGCCGCCAGCATGCCGCTCTTGATCGCCAGGTGAATGCCCTTCAGCCGCTGCGAGTTCAGAAATCCCGCCGAGTCTCCCAGGATCATCCAGCCGTCGCCCGCTACCGGCGGGATTGACCACCAACCGCCGTAGGGCAGTGACTTCGCGCCGTAGCGGATCATCTTCCCGCCCTCGAGTAGCCGGGCCGCCATCGGATGTTTCTTGAATTCCTGTAGCACGCGCTGCGGGTCCAGCCGCGGGTCCGGATAATCCAGCCCGGTCACGAAGCCCAGCGACACGACATTATTCCTCTCGCCATAAATCCACGCCCCGCCGTACTCCTTCGAGGTCAGCGGCCAGCCCATCGTGTAGATCACTTCGCCCGGCGCGATCTTCCCCGGCTGGACCTCCCACAGTTCCTTCACCCCGCACCCGTACGTCTGCGGATTACGGTCCTTATCCAGTTGGAACTTCCCGATCAGCTGCTTGGTCAACGACCCGCGCGGGCCCTCGGCCAGCACGACTACTTTGGCTTTCAGGTCGTAGCCGGGTTCGAAGTTCGCCTTCGGCTGCCCTTGTTTGTCCACGCCCTTGTCTTCGGTCTGGACGCCGCTCACCCGCTCTCCGTCGAACAGCAACTGCTCGCCCGCAAAACCGGTGAACAGCGTGATGCCGGTCGCCTCCACCTTCTCTCCGAGCCACTTCGCGAACCGGTTGAGCGAGATGACGTAATTGCCGTGGTCGCGCAGCGGCGGCGGTGTAATCGGCAGCTTGAACGAGCCGCTCTTGGTCAGGAAGTACACGCCTTCCTTGCTGACCTCGGCTTCGATGGGCGCTTCCTTCTGCCATCCGGGAAGCAGTTCGTTCATGGAGCGCGGGTCCAGCAGCGCGCCCGACAGGCAGTGCGCGCCTATCTCGCGCGCTTTTTCCAGCACGTAGATGTTCTCTTTCGAAAGCTGCGCGTCCGGGTTCTTGGCGTTGTGCTCGTCAATGAGCTGCGACAGGCGCAGGGCGCAGGCGAGTCCGGCTGGACCGCCGCCGACAATCACCACGTCGGCTTCCATCTGCGGCCGCTCGATTCCTTCCAGTTGCTTTCGGAACACGATCATGAATGCCTCGGGCTGAATCGGAGAAAACGCATTATCATAAATGAAGCGCTCCGCAGCTTACCTCGGTAAACACGATTGGATGCCGAATTTACCGCGTCAAGTGCGGTTTTCGCGTATAGTTCGTCGCCAGCCCCCGTACAATTTTTCGTCCCTGGAGGGACTTCATGCGCAGAACTCGATTCATGAGTGTGCTCTTCCTCGTTCTGTCCGCGGCCTATTTCGCCATGCCGCAGTTCCGGCAGGTCTTCGAATTGCCGTGGCTTGTGCGGACTGTCAACGCCGGCCGCATTCCCGAAATCGCCCACGTTCCCCACATGGACCAGTGGAAGAGTGATGCCGAGTCGCGCCACGACGCGCGCCTGCTGTCCTTCATCGCGCTCTACACGCCGGACATGACCGAGGCCACACGCTTGGC
>DAISJI010000319.1:0-2090 GCA_036821585.1 Terriglobales bacterium | reverse complement strand
CCGTCCAAGGTTTACCGAAGAGTAATATTCCTGTGGTGAGTGACTCGACTGGTCACTCGTTCGGTTCCCGCGCTTTCGCCGATCAAATCGGAAGTGCTAATCTAGCCCGATTGCGGAGAGCGCCACTACCGGGATAAAGAGAATGGCTGAACCTCCGGCAACGGTTCGCGAGGAAAACAAAGGGGTGCAGCCACCGGCCCCAACCGTCGCGGCCGCCAGCCAAGGTAATTTCTATTCGCGTCTGCTGCTCAACGTCCGTCTCTCGTTGTGGCGCGGCTTCCAGCACGACGCCTTTGGTGTCGCCAAAGGCGCTGCTTATTCCTCGATTCTTTCGCTTTTCCCCGTCCTGATGATCGTGGCGTCGCTAATGGTGACTGCGGCCAACGGCCCGGAGTACATCATGGAAATCACGGCCGCGGCTTACCGCGTGCTGCCGCCCGGCATGGGGCCCATCGTCGAAGTGTACTTCCGGACCGCGCAGGAGCGCCCTTTCCGCCTGCTCATTGCCGCCTTGCTGATTACGCTCTGGACCGCTTCCGGCGTGATGATTTCCTGGATGGAGGGCTTCCGCAACGCCTACCAGTTGCCGAAGACCTGGGGCATCGTCAAGGAGCGCCTGATTGCTTTCGGTTTGACCGTCATGGCCGGCATTCCGCTTACTTTTGCGACCATCCTGGTGGCCTTCGGCAACCAGATCGAGGCCCGCCTGAGCGTCTTCGCCGGGCAGGAAATCAGCCCCTATGTCGAGCTGCTGTGGACCATGATCCGCTGGCTGATCGCCACTGCAACCAGTATCGCGGTGATGCAGTTGATCTATCACAACGCGGTGCCGCGCACGTTGAAATGGCACACCGTGCTGCCCGGCGCCGCGCTCGCCACCGCCGTCTGGTTCCCGGCGACCATCGGCTTCGGGTACTATGTCCGGAACTTCGCCGCCTACAGCCTGTTCTACGGTTCGCTGGCCACCCCGATCGTGCTGCTGGTGTGGCTGTACATTATTTCCGTGATTGTCCTGATCGGCGCCGAATTCAATGCGCTGGTGTATCCGCGGGCGGTACAACCCGTGAAGGAGAGTTGAAACTTGAGAATTGGAGAATTTGAAATTTTCAAATTTCAAATTGCAAATCGCTGATGCCGATCGAGCGCTCCGAGCCTGCGAATCACCCGCCGTCACCGCACAATTCACGACGAGCGAAGATCGTCTGCACCATCGGCCCTTCCTGCAACACGGAAGCCGCCCTGCGCGACCTGATGCGCCTGGGCATGGACGTGGCGCGCCTGAACTTCTCGCACAGCACGCACGAGGAGCACGCGCTCGTCATCGAGCGCCTGCGCCGCGCCGCTGCCGCCGAGGGCCGCACCGTCTGCATCCTGCAAGACCTGCAAGGCCCCAAGATCCGCACCGGACGCCTGCGCGACCGGTGTCCCGTGATGTTGTACACCGCTTCGCTGGTCACCATCACGCCGGAAGACATTCCCGGCACGCCGACGCTGATCTCCACCAGCTTCAAATCGCTGGCGCGGGAAGTCCTGCCCGGCTCGCGCATCCTCCTGTCCGACGGCTTGATCGAGTTGCGCGTTACGGCGGTGCATGGCGATGACGTCGAGTGCGAAGTCGTGAACGGCGGCGAACTGCGCGAGCACCAGGGAATCAATCTTCCGGGCACGCCGCTGAGCGTCCCTGCGCTTACCGAGAAAGACCGCATGGACCTCGAGTTTGGCATTACGCACGGCGTGGACATGGTGGCGCTGTCATTCGTACGCACCGCCGGCGACGTGCTGGAAGCCCGGCGGCTCATCGGCAATCGCGGCGACGATCTTCCCATCATTGCCAAGCTGGAGAAGCCGCAGGCCATCGAACACCTCGACGAGATCCTCGACGTCGCGGATGGCGTGATGGTGGCGCGCGGCGATCTCGGCGTCGAGTTGCCGCCCGAGCAGGTGCCGATCATCCAGAAGCAAGTCATCCGCCGCGCCGCCGAGTGGCGAAAGCCGGTGATCACCGCCACGCAGATGCTGGAGTCGATGATCGAGCATCCGCGCCCCACGCGCGCCGAGGCGAGCGACGTCGCCAACGCCATCTTCGACGG
>DAISJI010000318.1:0-2107 GCA_036821585.1 Terriglobales bacterium | reverse complement strand
TGGCGACGGTGCTCGCGGGTCTGCGCTCGGCGGTGACGTACGGCACAGCACAAGGCGCGCGTGCGAAGGGATTCGAAGTCGCGGGCAAGACCGGAACCTCTACCGCCGAGGAAGGTCCGTGGACGCATGCGTGGTTCGCGGGATTTGCGCCGGCAACCAAGCCTGAAATTGTTGTCGTGATTTTTCTGGAGCGCGGGCACGGCAGCGAGGCGGCGGAGATCGCGGGGGAGATATTCAAGGCGTGGGCCACGCGAGGGCGGCGATGAAGAGGCTACCAGGTGCCGTCCCTGGCGGGACTCAAGTTTCTTCACGCACCTTGACCCGGCACTTACGTGCCGGGCTATGTACTGTCGCGCCTGCGGCGCTGAAGCGGGCCGGGCTATGTATTGTCGCGCCTGCGGCGCTCCTGTTCATGACGCTTCTTAGCGTCACCGTGCACGCGGAAGATTTGCGCGTGCGGTTGTTCTCGGCCACGCCTCCCACTGAAATCGAAGTCATTCCCCAGCAGGCGACGCTACGCACCTGTGCTGGCTGCAAACCGCGTGCGATCAACAAACCAATAAGACTGGTCGCGACAGCACACTTCGTGCATTACGAGAGCGCACACGCGGCGGTTGTGCTGATCGACGGGCGCTACCGGTTGCGGGCCAACGGCGCGGCGACCATCGATCTGGACGCTCCGCTGGAAATCCGTACTGCGCAAGACAAGCTGCGGATCGTGGCGCGCATGCCGATGGAGCCGTACGTGGCGATGGCGCTGGGCGGCGAGGCGGGAGGAATCAAGTCGCCGGAGGCGCTGAAGGCGATCGCGGTCGCCATTCGAACCTATGCTGCGAGATTTCGCGGACGGCATGCGCGGGAGGGATTCGACGTCTGCGACAGCACGCATTGCCAGGTGCTGCGACTGGCCGAAGCGAACCCCGCATGGCGCGCGGCGGCGAACGAAACCGAAGGCGAGATGCTGTGGTACGAGGGCGAACTGGCGTACACGTATCACCATGCAAGCTGCGGCGGAATGCTGGAGGACGGGCGCATCATGCTGGGACGCGCGGTCCCCTACCTGCGCCAGCATGCGGACGAAGTTTGCACGGCGGCGGGTTCCGATTGGGACGCGCAGATCGACAAAATAGATTTGCGACGAGCGCTCACGCAGGCTGGGTTCCGGCTGGGCACGAGCGATGGGGTGGCCGTCACCGATCGCGATCGCTCCGGGCGCGCGCGGCGGCTGCTGGTGGGCGGAGCCCCGGTGGACGCGACATCGTTCCGCCTGGCCATTGGCCGCGAATTGGGGTGGAACAAAGTCCGCAGCGAGTTGTACGAGGTGAGCGATCAAGGTGAGTCGGTGATTTTCCGCGGGCGCGGGCGCGGTCACGGCGTTGGGTTGTGCCAGACCGGAGCGCAATTGCGCGGAGAACAAGGCGCGGACTATCGCGAGATCCTGTCGTTCTATTACCCGGGGACGACGCTCGGGGTGACCGCGAAAGGGCTGCGTTGGATGCGATTGGCGGGCGAACGGATCGAATTGCTGACAACGCAGGAGCAGGACAAGGCGCTGATTGCGAACGGCGAGCGCGTGTTGCGTGAAGCGGAGAGGCGAACTGGGTGGAAGCTGAACGAGAAGCCGCAGTTGCGCGTGTATCCGACGGTCGCCGCGTTTCGCGATTCGACCGGAGAGCCGGGATGGGTGGCGGCGAGCGCGAGCGGGCGAGTGATCCGCATGCAACCGGCTTTGATGTTGCGGCGCAGCGGGACACTGGATTCCACGCTGCGTCATGAGTTGCTGCACATGCTGGTGGAGGAGCGCGCGCGCAATGGAGTGCCGCTGTGGTTTCGCGAAGGCGTGGTGCTGTATCTGAGCGGATCGCCGGGGACGAGAAAATCCCCACCCTCCGCCCAACCACCCCAGCACGCGCAAAAGCGGCGCGCGCCGGGGACCCCGGTCAGCGGGCGGAAGGGTGGGGCAACCGAGTTGGAGGAACGGTTTCAGCATCCGAAGAGCGCGGCGGAGTTGAGAGGCGCGTACGCGGCGGCGGCGGCAAGGGTGGCGGAATTGGCGAAGAAACACGGCGAAGCGACGGTGCTGAGGTGGGTGAAGGATGGGATGCCG
>DAISJI010000317.1:0-2151 GCA_036821585.1 Terriglobales bacterium | reverse complement strand
AAGCCGATGTTTTCGAGCTGCAAATGGCGGAAGATGGGTGGTTCCTGAATCGGCTATAGGACCACTCTTAGATTCCGTAGTCCGCCCATCTTCCATGACGTAACTCGTCCATTTTGACATCCGCGCTGTACTGTTAGCATTCGTGTTGTCGATAGGATTGGATTAACCACCCCTTTCCAGCGACTGATCGAGACCGGCGTAGTCGTGGCTGCCTCGGGCCGGAACCGCGACCGGGCTCACTACCCCCCGATGAATTTTGCTATCAGGAACGCCGCGCCGGCCGCAAGGCCGCCCACGATCACGGTCTGCCACGCACTGCGAAACGGCCTGGATGTGGTGAAACGTCCTTTGACCCGGATTTCCCAGATGACTCGGTCGTTTCGGCATGGCGTTTGCGCCTTTTCCCTGGGAAATCCAGCGTTTCCGACGACTTCCTGCCGAAATGACCGAGGAACCCAATGGGTGACAGCCACAACGACACCGTCCGCGTCGATTTCGACCGCAACATCAAGCTGGAGTTTCACGGCTCGACCGTCACCAGCGACGCCGGACTCCTCGCCTACCGCGAACTCGACGACGCCCTCGGGCTGACCAGCACGGCGGCGACCAGTCTGCACGACACGCGCACCGGACAGAACACCCAGCACAGCTTGCTCGCCCTCCTCCGCCAATCGATCTACAGCCGGCTGGCCGGCTACGAGGATGTCAACGACGCCCAACGCCTCTGCCTCGATCCCGCCTTGCGGGTTGTGGTCGGTGGCCGCGCCAAGGACAACCAGGCCGCTTCCACCAGCGAGATGGCACGCTTCGAGACCGAGACCCTCAGCACCACCGAGAACCTCAAGCACCTGATGGACCTCTCCGGGCAGTGGATCGATCAGGCCCATCCGCACCGCAAGCTCGCCAAGCTCATCCTCGACATGGACAGTTCGGTGAGCGAGACCTACGGCCAGCAGGAGGGCAGCGCCTACAACGGTCACTTCGTCTGCACCTGCTATCACCCGCTGTTTCTTTTCAACCAGTTCGGCGACCTGGAGCGGGTCCTGCTCCGCCGGGGCAACCGTGCCAGCGCCAAATACTGGCGACGGGTGCTGCTGCCCGTGATCGACCGCTACCGGAACATGGACATTCCCAAGTTCTTCCGGGGGGATTCCGCGTTTGCCGGCCCGAAGCTGCTGCGGCTGCTGGAAAAGGAAGGCTTCCGCTACGCGATTCGGCTCAAGACCAACGCCGTGTTGGAGCGCAAGATCGCCCCCTTACTCACGCGACCTGTGGGGCGACCTTCCCGTAAGCCGAAGGTCTTTTATCGCAGCTTCCGCTATCAGGCCGGCTCGTGGGAGTGTGCCCGCCGCGTCGTGGTCCGGGTGGCCTGGCACGCGGGCGAGCTGTTCCCGCGCGTCGGCTTCATCGTCACCAACCTGAAGTGGCACTCGAAGAAGGTGGTCCACTTCTACAACCGGCGGGGTACGGCGGAACAGTGGATAAAAGAGGGCAAGAATGCCGTGAAGTGGACCAAGCTGTCGTGCCGGCGGTTCAAGGACAACGCGGCGCGCTTGCAGTTGTTCGCCCTGGCGTACAACCTGGCGAACTCCCTGCGGCAGTTGGCGCTACCGCGGTCGATCCGCAGCTGGAACTTGACCACCTTGCGCGAGAAGCTTGTGAAGATCGGGGCCAAGGTGGTGGCGCACTCCAAGTACGTCATCTTCCAGTTGGCGGAAGTGGCGGTGCCACGCAAGCTCTTCGCAGCGATTCTGAAACGGATCGGCCGGCTGCGGCTGGCGTGTGCCTCGGGGTGAGGTTCACCGCGCTGGACAAAGCGATCCGAACGTCGTCGCCGGGCGTCCGCGGTGCGCCGCGCGGGCCGATTTCGGCGGATGAGCCAAGGAGGTGCGTCTCGGGGGGGTGGCTTCAGGCAGAGACAGGGCGGGTAGCGGCAGCTTTTTTTGGAGAAAATCCTTGCAATCGCACCTGCGGGGGGCTAACTTCACCCATTGGCGTCGTAGCCGCGCCCCGGAGGCGGGTCATCTGGGAAAGATCGGCTGAGAAGTATGGGCGTCGAGGAAGTGGTGACCGCGCCGCGGTCGCCCTGGCAGAACCCCTATGTCGAACGACTGATCGGTTCGATCCGACGCGAGTGTCTGGATCATGTGA
>DAISJI010000316.1:0-2211 GCA_036821585.1 Terriglobales bacterium | reverse complement strand
CCCATCGCCTCTTTCGCGACTCGGACCACGTTCTCCACCGTGAACCCGAAGTGCTTCCATAACTCCTTCACCGGCGCCGACGCTCCAAAATCGTTCCGCGCCACCACCCGTCCATCCGTGCCCACGTATTCTTTCCACCCCAGGCTCGTCCCCGCCTCCACCGCCACGCGCGCCTTCACCGCCGGCGGCAAAACGCTTTCCTTGTACTCGCGCGATTGGCGTTCGAATGCCTCCCAGCACGGCATGCTCACCACCCGCGCCTTGGTCCCCTCGGCCTTCAATTGCTCGTACGCCCCGATGCAGAGCTGCACCTCCGAACCCGTTCCCATCAGGATGACGTCGGGCGTTCCTTCGCAATCCGCCAGGATGTATGCGCCTTTCTGCACTCCGCTCGCCGCCGCGTACTTGGTGCGGTCTATCGTGGGCAGCGCCTGGCGGCTCAACACCAGTGCCACCGGCTCTTTCTTCAATTGCAGGATGAACCGCCACGCCTCGGCGACTTCGTTCGCGTCCGCCGGCCGCATGACGTGCAGCCGCGGCGTTGCCCGCAGCGCCATCAGTTGCTCGATCGGCTGATGCGTCGGCCCGTCCTCGCCCAGCCCGATCGAATCGTGCGTGTAAATAAAAATGACCGGCAAATCCATCAGCGCCGCCAGCCGGATCGGCGGCTTCATGTAGTCGGTAAAGATCAGGAATGTCGCGCCGTACGGACGCAGCCCGCTCAGCGTCATCCCGTTCAGGATCGAGCCCATCGTGTGCTCGCGGATGCCGAAGTGGAAGTTCCGTCCGCCGTAGCTGCCCGCTTCGAAATCCTTTTCCCCGCCGATCAGCGTCTTCGTCGACGGCGCCAGGTCCGCCGCTCCACCCAGCAGCCACGGCACGTTCTTCGTGATCGCGTTCTCCACCTTGCCGCTCGACTCGCGCGTCGCCAATCCCTTCGCGTCCGCCGGAAACGTTGGGATGTCCTTGTCCCATCCGTCCGGCAATTTACCCGCGAGCATGTCGTGGAACTCGCGCGCCGCGTCTGCGTTCGCCTTCGTATACGCGTCCAGCTTCTTGTTCCACTCGCCCTCCAGTTCCGCGCCGCGCTTCACCGCCGCATCGCGCACGTGCGGATAAACTTCCGGGGGAACGTAGAAGTGCTGGTCTTCCGGCCAGCCGTAGAACTTCTTCGTCAGCCGGATTTCCTCTTCGCCCAGCGGCTCGCCGTGCGCCGCCGCCGTGTCCTGCTTGGTCGGCGCTCCCCACGCGATGTGCGTATCCAGGATGATGAGCGACGGCCCGCTCGTTTCGGCAATCGCTTTCTGCACCGCTCTTTCCATGAAACCAAGGTCGTTCGCGTCCGACACGTGCTGCACCGACCAGCCGTATCCCTCGAACCGCGTCCCCACGTCCTCGCTGAACGCCAGCGCGGTCTTGCCTTCGATCGTGATGTGGTTGTTGTCGTAGATCCAGAGCAGGTTCGAAAGTTTCAGGTGCCCGGCAATCGACGCCGCTTCCTGCGACACGCCTTCCATCAGGTCGCCGTCGCCGCAGATGGCGTACACGCGATAGTCGATCAGCTTCTCGCCGCCCTTGTTGTAGCGCGACTCCAGCCAGCGCTCGGCGATCGCCATCCCCACCGAGTTCGCCACGCCTTGGCCCAGCGGCCCCGTCGTGGTCTCCACACCTTCGGTGAGCCCGTACTCCGGATGTCCCGGCGTGATCGATCCCCACTGCCGGAATTGCTGGATGTCGTCCAGGGTCATTCTGTAGCCGAACAGGTGCAGCAGCGAGTACAGCAGCATCGACGCGTGCCCGTTCGACAGGATGAAGCGGTCGCGGTTCGCCCAGTGCGGGTTCTTCGGGTTGTGGCGCACGATGCTCCGCCACAGCATGTACCCCAGCGGCGCCAGCGCCATCGGTGTCCCTGGATGCCCGCTGTTCGCCTTCTGCACCGCGTCCATCGACAGCGTGCGGATCGTGTTGATCGCCAGCACGTCCAGCGACGTCTCCGCCCCGTTTGCCTGCTGTGCTACTCCCGGCACTTCTGGTGTCTGCTTCGTCGTTCCCATTTCTCTCCCGTCCCCAATCTCAACCAACTGTCATCCTGAGCGAGGATGCGGCGGTAAGTGAGCGGCCGGTTTTGCCGCGAACACGCCGCATCCGAGTCGAAGGACCCCTACTGTACCCGCGTTCTTCTCAGGTTTTCCAATGTCCAGATGACCAGAT
>DAISJI010000315.1:0-2281 GCA_036821585.1 Terriglobales bacterium | reverse complement strand
CCGGCACTGGCTGATGGCGTGTCTGTGGGCGGCGACGTAGCGGTAGAGCCGACGTCCCAAGCCGCGGAGTACCGGCAGTGCTCCCAAAGCTCCGACCGGCCAGGTGAGTGGGAACAGGCGGGCGATTCGAGCGACCGCGTCCCAGCCGACATAGACCTTGTGCTCCGGGGTCACTACGTGGAGTTGCCGCAGGCAATCGTCCAGGTTGAGGGGAGGCTGGATGCCGGAAAGGACTTCCGCGCTGACGGGAACCGCTTCCGTTCTGCCCTTGGTGTCGAGCTTCTTCATCCGGGAGACCCAGGCCTGGCAGGACCCGCACTGGCCGTCATAAAGGACAATGAACTTCCCTGTCCGTGGCAACGTCTGCTCAATTGGCACACCGTTTGTTGAGGGACTCTCGGCCATGCGCGGCACTCAGTGCTCCGCACTATAACCGGGTTGTACCGTATGCGTCTCCACCTTGTTGCTAGCTCCCGCGCCGCGCCTGATGTATGCTTTGCGCCTCCGCCGGGAAATTGCCTTACTTTCTTGAGCCGGCGCTTGAGGCGCCATGGAGGGACCGTGTCCGAGACCCACGATGTAGAGCATTTACTAGTTCGCATTTTTGAATTGCTGCGCATGCACCAGGAAGCGCTGTTCAAAGCCAACCTGTCGGTATCTTCCGCCGTCGAGGCATTAAAGGAATTCGACCCGCAATTTGCGGAAGCCTACGACCGCCACTTCTGGGAGTTGAAGCAGGGACGGCTCGGCGAGGAGAACTCGACGGCCGTGCGCATTATCGACCAGATCAAGCGCGAGCTGCGTCCGCCACATGCGCCCAGTGCAGGGGCAAGCGACTAGCACGTCCTCCTCGGCGCCGCGCCGCGCCTATACCCCGCGGCTGGGCTGGGCATGGCTCGCTCTCTGCGGTGCCCTTGCGCTCCACGTCACCGACGAAGCCCTGACCGGCTTTCTCTCCGTTTACAACCCGACGGTGCTCGCGCTCCGCTCCCGCCTGGGATGGTGGCCGATGCCGACCTTCCAGTTCCGCGAATGGCTGGCCGGATTGATCGCATTTGTCTGCGTCCTGTTTCTCTTCTCGCCTCTGTTCTTCAGCACCGGCTGGCCGATTCGTCCGCTGGCATGGATTTTTGCCGCGCTCATGGCGCTGAACGGCGTGGGACACACGCTCGGCACCATCGCCGGCAGAAGCGTGGCCAGCGTCCATTTCTCGCGCCCCATGCCCGGCTTCTATTCGTCGCCGTTCCTCATTGCCGCGTCGCTGTGGACGCTGCTGGAATTGAGGCGCACGCGGTCGGTAAAACATACGCCGTAGGCCGCGCGGCGTTTACAATGTCCCTCCCATGCCGGTCTCGGTGCGTTCGTTTGCCAAGATCAATCTCGGGCTCTACATCGGGCCGCTGCGCCGTAGCGGCTTCCACGAGCTGCGCACCATCTACCAGACCATCGCGCTCAGCGACACGATCAAGGTGACCGTCACCGCCGGCGCGGGCATCGAGATCCGCTGCCAGGATCCGCAGGTTCCCACCGACGAAAGCAACACCTGCTGGCGCGTCGCCGACGGCGTGCTGCGCTCGCTCCAGCGGCACGGCAAGGTGACCATCCAGATTGAGAAGAAGCTTCCGGTACAGGGAGGGCTGGGGGCGGCATCGTCGAACGCGGTGGCAACCATGGCCGCCCTGGAGCGGGAACTGGGCGAGGCGCTTGCACCCGCCGACCGGCTCAGCATTGCCTCTGCAGTAGGCAGTGATCTGCCGCTTTTCCTGTTGGGCGGAACCGTGCTCGGCATCGGGCGCGGCGAGGAAGTGTTTCCGCTGGCCGATTTGCCGGAAGCGCCGCTCGTGATCGTCAGCCCCACCACCGGCGTCTCGACCCCCAAGGCGTTCGCCGATTGGGACGAATTGGCGCGCCAGAGCCCGGAATTGACGGGTCCCGACGGTACGGCTAGAATAGACGGGTTCAGCCGCTCGGTTTTTTCATGGCTGACAGGCTCCATAGCCGGTGTTCCCGCCATAAGCGGGAACCGGGCCGAGAAAGTCGCAACGACTCCGCTTCTCGACTTCGTCCGTGCCGGGATTGAAAACGACTTTGAACGCGTCGTCTTTCCCCAGTATCCGGAATTGAGAGAGGTCAAGCGTGGGTTGGAGCGCCAGGGCGCGCAGTATGCGTCGCTGTCGGGCTCCGGTTCGACGCTCTTCGGAGTGTTCGAGTCCGGCGAAGCGGCGCAGCAGGCCGCCGATCGCATGAGCGCCGACGGCTACCGGGCGGTCGCGACCAGGAC
>DAISJI010000314.1:0-2282 GCA_036821585.1 Terriglobales bacterium | reverse complement strand
GAGATGGTCTTAAAAACGGTGAACAGCGGTCCGGAGTGGCCGGCGCCGTAGAACACAATGAGCAGATTGAGGACACCGATATCGACGACCGTATTGACTACGCCGACGATACAGAATCGCGTCGCCTGACGCGCAAATACTCGTGTCATCTGTTGTCTCACCGCCTTGAGCGTTGAAAACAGGGGCCGGGAGCACATAACACCTTTTATGGGAGGCGTTGCCCCTGTCGTGAACTTGCTAAGATGCCCGAATCCCGTATTGCTGTCAAGGAGACGGGAGCCGGGATGTTAAGAAACGTAAAGGACATTTCCAAAGCAGACCAGCCCGAATTGCCGGCCAAGCCTCCAGCGCCGAACTCACGCTCCGGCCCTCCGCCTGATATATTCTCGACTTCCCCAATGGCCAACTTCTACAACCGCTTTCTGGAGACTGTGCAGCGCTGGCCCGACCTTGTCGCGGTCGAAATGCAGCGCCAGTCCGGCGACATCGAGCGCCACACTTACGCCGAATTGCGCACCATGGCGGAATCGGTTGGCCGCTGGCTGAACACTACCGGACTCGAGCGTGGCAGCCGCTGCGCCATCCTCGCCGGCAATGGCCCGCGCTGGGTCGCCTGCTACCTGGGGACCATTGCCGCCGGCATGATCGCCGTTCCGCTCGACACCGCTTTCGACGCCTCCCAGGTCGCCAAGCTCCTCGACGATAGCGAGTCTTCCCTGCTCTTCGCCGACGCTCGTAATGCCGATACCGCGGCCAGCGCCATCGGCTCCCGCCCCATTCGCCTCGTGCTGATGGAGGACGCGCCCTGCGCCCTCGCTCCCGCCGCCACTTTCGACCAGATCATCGCCGCCGGAGCGATCGGCTTCCGTGCCCTGGAAGTTTCGCCCGATGACATCGCCGCCATCCTCTACACCTCGGGCACCACCAGCGACCCCAAGGGCGTGATGCTCACCCACGCCAACTTTGTCGCCGAAACCGATGGCGCCTTCCGCATCGTGGAGTTCGGCTCGACCGACGCCATCCTCGGCGTCCTGCCCTTATTTCACGCCTTGGCGCAGATGGCGAACCTGCTCCTGCCGATGGCCGGCGGCGCCCGCGTCGTCTTCCTCGAATCCCTGAACACGCAGGAGTTGCTGCGCGCCCTCCGCGAGCGCGACATCACCCTCTTCTGCTGTGTCCCGCAATTTTTCTATCTGATTCACGAGCGCATCCTCAAGGAAGCCGGCGCCCACGGACGTCTCGCCCAGAGCGCCTTCCGCTGGATGCTCAAGCTCAGCGCGCTCTCCCGCCGGTTCGGCTTCAACCTGGGTAAGTTGCTGTTCAAGCGTGTTCACCAGATGCTCGGCCCCAAGATGAAATACCTCGTCTCCGGCGGCTCCAAGCTCGACACCGACGTCGCCCGCGATTTCCACGCCATGGGCTTCAACCTCCTCCAGGGATACGGCCTGACCGAAACCTCCGGCGCCGCCGTCGCCACTCCTCCCCACGACAACGTCATCGGCGCCATCGGCAAACCGCTCCACGTCGCCGAGATAAAGGTCCGCGATCCCAAGCCGGCGGACGACGGCACGGGTCCTGCCATCGGCGAGATCATGGTCCGCGGCCCGCTCGTCATGAAGGGCTATTACCGGCGCCCCGAAGCCACCGCCGAAGTCATCGAGCCCGACGGCTGGCTGCACACCGGCGACCTCGGCTACCTCGACCCGCGCGGCCACCTCTTTATTACTGGCCGCGAAAAGGAAGTGATCGTTCTCAGTTCCGGCAAGAACATTTATCCGGAAGAGATCGAAGCCCACTACCTGAAGTCGCCCTTCATCAAGGAACTATGCGTCCTCGGCATCGAATCGCGGCCCGGTGAGCCTTTCGCCGAGCGCCTTCATGCCGCCGTGGTCCCGAATTTCGAAGTCCTGCGCGAGCGCAAGATCGTCAACGCGCGCGAGGTCATCCGCTTCGACATCGAGACGCTCTCCCAGCGCTTCCCAGCCACCAAGCGCCTGCTCAGCTTCGATATCTGGCAGCAGGACCTCCCTCGCACCACCACCCGCAAGATCAAGCGCTTCGAAGTCGAACGGGTCGTCCGCGAGCGGCAGGCCGCCCAGCAGGTGGAAGGCGAAGACGTCGGCCGCACTCTCACCGATGAGGACCGCGAGTGGCTCGCCCTTCCCGACGTCGCGCTGGCGATCGCCGTCCTCCAGCAGAACTTCAAGGACCTGAAGCGCCCCATCCACCCGCACGACAATCTCGAGCTCGACCTCGGCCTCGACTCCATGGAGCGCGTCGAG
>DAISJI010000313.1:0-2293 GCA_036821585.1 Terriglobales bacterium | reverse complement strand
CTGCAAAACCTTTATGCGCCGGTTCGATTCCGGCCCGCGCCTCCAAAACTCCTCCTCGGCCCTCAGCTTAATTCCCAAAATGGGACAAACATTTTTGCTCAATCTGCCCCCGGGAAGACGATAATCTCCGCGCCCCATTTATGACGAGCGCCAAGAGCGAACCCGAACTCCAGAAGCCCACCGGGATTTCCGGTGAAATCTGGGGCGGACTGGCGGCGATGCTGGTCGCGCTGCCCTCGGCCATCGCCTTCGGTGTAACTATCTTTGCGCCGCTGGGCGGAAGCTATGCCGCCGCCGGAGCGGTCGCGGGCATTCTCGGCGCCACGGTGCTGGGTCTGGTTTCGCCCATTCTCGGCGGCACCAACCGGCTGATCACCACGCCTTGCGCGCCCGCCGCCGCCGTGCTCTCCGGATTCGCCATTCAGATGGTGGCACAGAACGCGCCGCCCGATTCCATTGTCTTGATGATCGGGTTGATCGGTCTGCTGACCGGAGTCATACAAATCACCTTCGGGGCGATCGGCCTGGGACGCCTCATCAAGTACATGCCGTACCCGGTGGTGAGCGGATACCTGAGCGGCGTCGGACTGATCATCATCATCAGCCAGGTGCCGAAGTTCCTCGGCACGCCCAAGAGCATGCACCTTTGGGAGGCGCTGCGTTCGCCCGCAGCGTGGAACTGGAACGGCGTCATCGTTGGCGTGGTAACCGTGGGCGTCATGCTGGGTGCCCGCCGGGTGACGAAAGCTATCCCCGCCGCGATTATCGGCCTGGCGGCGGGCGTGCTCGCCTACTTCGCCCTCTCGCTCCGCGATCCGTCGCTGCTCTCCGTGGTGCACAACCCGCTCGTGGTCGGACCGCTGGGCGGATCGCAGGGCGGCTTCCTCGCGTCGTTCGGCACAAGATTGCATGCCGTGAACGCGCTCGGATTTTCGAATCTGCGGGTGCTGTTCTATCCGGCGCTCACGCTCGCCGTGCTGCTTTCGATCGACTGCCTGAAGACCTGCGTCGTGCTCGACGCGCTCACCCGCTCGCGCCACAACTCCAACCGCGAGCTGGTCGCGCAGGGTGCCGGCAACATCGCCACCGGATTGATGGGCGGCGTGGCCGGTTCGGGCGCCATGGGCCCCACCCTCATCAACATCTCCAGCGGGGGGCAGACGCGCCTTTCCGGCACCTTCGAAGGCGTCTTCGCGTTGCTCGCATTTCTGCTGCTGGGTTCGCTGATCGCATGGGTCCCGGTGGCGGCGCTGGCCGGAATCCTGATCGTGATCGGCTTCCGCATGTTCGACCGCAACAGCCTGCACCTGCTGAAGTCGCGCTCCACCATCCTTGACTTCGTCGTCATCGTCGTCGTGGTCGTGGTGGCGGAGACGATCAGCCTGATCGCGGCCTCGGGCGTGGGCGTCGGCCTGGCCATCCTGCTCTTTATCCGCGAGCAGATCGGCGGCAAGGTGATCCGCCGCAAAACCTACGGCAACCAGGTGTTCTCCAAGCAGAAGCGTCTGCCCGAAGAGATGCATATCCTGGAGACGCGCGGCGACCAAACCGTCATCTTCGAACTCCAGGGCAGCCTCTTCTTCGGCACCACCGACCAGCTCTATACCGCGCTCGAAGCGGAGCTGAAGACGCGCACCTACGTCGTGCTCGACATGCACCACGTGCAACTGGTGGACGTGACGGCCGCGCACATCCTGGAACAGATCGAGGACATGGTCAGCGAGCGCAAGAGCTGGCTCATCTTCAGCCACCTGCCGCACATCGTCCCCAGCGGCCAGGACATGCAGGCCTATTTCGATCAAGTCGGTCTCGTGCGTCCCAGCCGCCAGGTGCGCATCTTCGAGGAACTCGACGACGCGCTGGAGTGGGTCGAGGACCGCATCCTCGACGAGGAGCGGCAGAAGCAGGCGGCGGCGCAGCCGCTGGAACTGCGCGAAATCGATGTCTTCAAGGGACGCAAGGAGGAAACGCTCACGGCGCTGGAAGCCTGCACCGAGCGCCGCTCTTACAAGGCGGGCGAGAACATCTTCCGCCATGGCGACGACGGCGGAGAGCTGTTCCTGATTCGCAGCGGCTCGGTGCGCATCATCCTGCCGCTCGACAAGACGCACGTGCACCATCTCGCCACCTTCAGCCGCGGCGACTTCTTCGGCGAAATGTCGTTCCTGGATGGCGCGGCGCGCTCGGCCGACGCCGTGGCCTTCACCGATGTCGAGTTGTTCATCCTGCCGCGCGCGCGCTTCGACAGCATCGCCGACGAGCACAAGAAGCTCGCCATGAACCTGCTGGAAGG
>DAISJI010000312.1:0-2293 GCA_036821585.1 Terriglobales bacterium | reverse complement strand
ACGCCGATGAAGTCGTTGCGCTGCATGGGCAACAACTTCTTCAGCGCGGCGCGGCGCGACTTCTCATCAGTGGCGAGAATCATGGTGCGCATGTGCGAGAGACGGTCCTCGGCGAAGAACATGTGCTCGGTGCGGCACAGTCCGATGCCTTCCGCTCCGAACGCGCGCGCCTGGATGGCATCGCGCGGGATGTCGGCGTTGGCGCGGACACCCATCTTGCGGTACGGCTCCGACCAGCTCATCAGCTTGTTCAGCTCGGGATCGTCGGCCGAGGCCGGGACCGTGTTCAGGCGGCCCTTGATGACGCGTCCGGTGATGCCGTCGAGCGAGATCCAGTCGCCGGCCTTGAACACCTGGCCGTGAACGCGCAGCTCGCGGGCCTTTTCGTGCACTTCCAGTTCGCCGGCGCCCGCCACGCAGCACTTGCCCATGCCGCGCGTGACCACCGCGGCGTGCGAGGTCATGCCGCCGCGCGAGGTCAGAATGCCCGCCGCCACTTCCATGCCGTGAATGTCTTCCGGCGTGGTTTCGGCGCGGACGAGGATGACCTGGTCCGACTTCTTTTCCTTGCGCGCTTCCACCGCATCGTCGGCGGTGAAGACGATGCGGCCCACGGCGGCGCCCGGCGATGCGGGCAGTCCGATGGTCAGCACTTCAATCTTCTGTCCCTTTTCGTCGAGCCGCGGCACCAGGAAGTCATAGAGCTGGTTCGGCTCCACGCGCATGAACGCTTCTTCCTTCGTGATCAGGCCCTCTTCCACCATCTGGATGGCGACGCGGGTGGCGGCTCGGCCGGTGCGTTTGCCGTTGCGCGTCTGCAGCATGTAGAGCTTGCCTTCCTGGATGGTGAACTCGAAGTCCTGCATGTCGCGGTAGTGCTTTTCCAGCCGCGTGGTGATCTCGCGCAGCTCTGCGTAGGCGTGCGGGTTGATCTTCTGCAACTCGGAGATGTGCACCGGCGTGCGGATGCCGGAGACCACGTCTTCGCCCTGCGCGTTCATCAGGAACTCGCCGTAGAACTCCTTGTCGCCGGTCGCGGGATTGCGCGTGAAGCCGACGCCGGTTCCGCTGGTCTCGCCCAGGTTGCCGAAGACCATCGCCTGCACGTTGACGGCGGTGCCGAGCATGTCGTCGATGTTGTTAATGCGGCGATAGTGTCCGGCGCGCTCGTTGCTCCAGGAGCGGAATACGGCGTTGCGCGCTTCCACCAACTGGTCGTGCGGGCTCTGTGGGAAGTCGCGCTTGGTGTTCTTCTTGACCACCTGCTTGTATTCCTTAATGACGTCCTTCAGCGCGGCGGCGTCGAGGTCGGTGTCGAGCTTCGCCTTCTTCTTCTTCTTGATGTTCTCGAAAACTTCTTCGAACTCGCTCTTCGGGATTTCCATCACGACGCTGCCGAACATCTGGATCAGGCGGCGATAGCTGTCGTACGCGAAGCGCGGGTTGTTCGAGCGCTTGGCAACCGCTTCGACGGACTGGTCGTTCAGCCCGAGGTTGAGGATGGTGTCCATCATGCCGGGCATGGAGAACTTCGCGCCCGAGCGGACCGACACCAGCAGCGGGTTTTCGCCCGCGCCCAGCTTCTGCCCTTGCAGCTTCTCCAGGTGCGCCAGCGCCTCGTCCATCTGGCGGTCAACGTCGACGGAGAGCTTGCCCCGCATCCATTCGCGGCAGGCTTCGGTCTGGATGGTGAATCCCGGCGGGACCGGCAGGCCGGCGTTGGTCATCTCGGCCAGCCCCGAGCCCTTGCCGCCCAGGACATCTTTCATTTTCCCGTTGCCGTCGGCTTTACCGGCGCCGAAAAAGTAAACGTACTTGGCTCCTTGCGACTTCGCCTCGTGAACCTCGGGTTCAACTACTGTGCTGCTCATTTGACCCTTCCTCTCTGTCATCTCTATAAGTGCTGAAAATCCGATTTGAAATTTCAAATTTGCAAATTGAAAATTTCCAATTACTTCTTCTCCGTCACGATCTCGGAGAAATCCGCGATCGTGGAAAACTCGTTTAACAAACTCTGTAGCAACGCCAGTCGGTTCGCGCGAACACCTTCATCTTCGACCATCACCATCACCTTGTCGAAGAACGTGTCCACCGCCGGACGAATCGTCGCAATCTCGGCCAGAGCCGCCGAGTAGTCGCGCTTGGCGGCCAGTTCACGTACGCGTGGCGCAGTCTTGTTCATTGCTTCGGCAAGTCCGCGTTCCGCCTCGTCGGTAACCTTTGCTGGATCGAACGCGGCGGCGATGCTCTTCCCACTCTCACGCGCCTGCCGCAGGATGTTCTTGATCCGCTT
>DAISJI010000311.1:0-2342 GCA_036821585.1 Terriglobales bacterium | reverse complement strand
GGCATGACCGGCGTGTGGACACGACCGCCATCTTTAAGCGCTGTCATCCTGAGCGAGGATGCGGCAAACAGCGCGCCCGGCGTTGGCGCGTACGCCGCATCCGAGTCGAAGGACCCCTACCTCCACCAGCAAGCCAAGATCGCCGCTATCGGCGTGCACATCTCGCGCGGCGTGACCTCGCACGGCTTCGCCCTCAACGTCACCAACGAGCCGCTGGAATACTTTCCGCTGATCGTGCCCTGCGGGATTGCAACCAAATCGGTGACTTCGATCGAGAAAGAAATCGGCAGCGCGCCTGCACTCGACGACATTGCTCAGAAGCTCACCGCGCATTTCGGCCGCGTCTTCAACTCGCAGATCGTGTGGGTGGACACGCTCGACGCGCTGCTGGGCCGCACCGTCGGCGTCCCCGCGCGTGCGCCGGAGGAGCTGCGGCGGATCGCTGGCGAAGACGATAATTTCTGGGCGTAGTGGCGAAGTGTCATAATGATGGATGTCATGAGCGACGAAGCCCCTGCACAAAACGAGGACAAGGATGGGAAATCCTCCAAGCCTTCCCCGCGTCCCGAGTATGGCGCCGATTCGCAGCTACACTGCTATAACTCTGTCTCATGGCGGCTCGGACAACTTTTCGACGATGACGACGAACCGGTGCCGCCGAAAGCAGAAAAGTAAGGCAAGTTCCAATAGGTTTGCATCTATTCGTGGTGCATTTATCCTCGTCTCAGCCTATGTCGAAGAAGCCTGCTCCTAAACCGAGCCGGTCGGGGGCGACCGGCCTACAAAACCCGACCAACCCCCAGCAGCGCACCTATTCGATTCCCGACTGGCGCGCGGAAAAGCCCGACTTCCGCATCGAGCAGGTGCGCGAGGGGGAACAGGTCCGCTACGTCGTGCACGGCGACCTCTCCGCGCCCGCGCCGCCGGTCCGCGAATCGAAATACCTCACCCGCGAGCAGCACATTGAGCTCTATCGCTGGATGCTCCTCAACCGCCGCATGGAGACCGCGCTGGAAAACCTCTACAAGCAGGGCAAGGTGGTCGGCGGCGTCTACTTCGGCCTCGGACAGGAAGCGTGCTCGTGCGCGTCGGCCATGGCGCTGCGCAAGGACGAGTGGTTGGGCCCGATGATCCGCAACCAGGGCGCCATGCTCGTCAAAGGCTTCTCCGCGCGCGACATCATGATGCAGTACATGGCCAAGGCCGGCTCGCCCACCTTCGGCAAGGACGCCAGTTCGCACTTCGGCGATATCCACGAGCGCCACGTCGTTTCCCCGATATCGACGTTGGGCGACCTGATCCCCGTGCTTACCGGCGTTGCCCTGGGCGCGCGGCTGCAAGGGCGCAACATCGCCGTCATGACCTGGATCGGCGACGGCGGCCAGTCCACGGGCGTCACCTACGAAGGTCTGAATTTTGCCGCCGTACAGAAGCTCGGCCTCGTGCTCTTCGTCGAAAACAATATCTGGGCCTACTCCACGCCCACCGACCAGCAGTTCCTCTGCAAGGATTTGGCCGAGCGCGCCATCGCCTACGGAATCCCCGGCCTGATCGTGGACGGTACCGACGCCTGCCAGGTCTTCGACGCGGCGCACGAAGCCTGCGAGCGCGCCCGCCGTGGCGAAGGCCCCACGCTGATCGAAGCCAAGATGATGCGCATGAAGGGCCACGCCATCCACGACGCGGCACAATACGTCCCGCGGCCGCTGTTTGATTACTGGACGCGCCGCGACCCGATCGCGCGCTTCGAGAATTACCTGGTCAACGTGAAGAAGTGGCTGACTGCGGACGATAACGCCAAGCTCATCGCCGACGTCGAGCGCCAGTTGGAAGAAGACCGCGATTTCGCGGTGAATTCGCCCATGCCCGACGCAGCGTCAACCCCGCTGGAAACCTGGTGCGACGGCTGCCACGAGATCAAGCTGACGTACGACGTTCCGCGCTATCCGAACGAACACAAGGACGCCGCGCTCAAGAAACATGAGGCGGCGGTGCATCTGAAGTAACTCGGCACTCGAAACTCAGAACTCGAAACTCATGCCCGAAGTCACTTATCTCGAAGCCATCCGCCAGGGAATCTGGGAAGAGATGGAGCGCGACCCGGCGGTCTTCTGCATCGGCGAAGACATCGGCATTTACGGCGGCGCCTTCAAGGTCACCGAGGGGTTTGTACACCGCTTCGGCACCGAGCGCGTCATTGATACACCCATTGCAGAATCCGCCATCGTGGGCGCGGCCTTCGGCGCGTCGCTCACCGGCATGCGTCCGGTCGCCGAATTTCAGTTCATGGACTTCATCGGCTGCGCCTTCAACCAGATCGTCAACATGGTGGCCAAGGCGCA
>DAISJI010000310.1:0-2361 GCA_036821585.1 Terriglobales bacterium | reverse complement strand
CACGAACCATTTCGACGGCAACTCCGCCGGACGATAGCTCTCCACGTGCTTGATCGCGGTCGCTACGTCCGGCGCAATGCTGTACATCTGCCGGTACGCCGGCTTGGCGAACTGCGCTTCGTACATGTGCTCCAGCGCCGCCGCCAGCGGCCCATAGTATCCGGCGGCATTGAGGAAGACGATCGCCTTGTTGTGCTGCTGCAACTGCTTGAGCGTGATGATCTCGAACATCTCCTCCAGCGTCCCGAATCCGCCCGGCAGCGCCACGAACGCGTCCGCCCGCTCCTCCATGATCGCCTTCCGCCGCCGCATGTCGCTGGTGACGATCAGTTCGTCCGCCTTTTCGAACGCTAACCCGCGGTCGGCGATGAACGAAGGAATGATCCCGATCACCTTGCCGCCGCCCTGGTGCGCCGCCTTCGCGCACGCTCCCATCAGCCCGACGTTCGTCCCGCCAAAAACAAGCGTGTGGCCGCGCTGCGCAATCGCCGCGCCCAATTCCCGCGCCACCGCAAAATACTCCGGCGCCACCATGTCGCTCGACGAGCTGTAAACACATATGTGCTTGCCGGTACCGTTATTGTCTGAATTCATGTGGAATCGCATTCTAACTTTAAACAAGTGTCATTCCGAGTCGAGGCCTGCCCTTGAGCGAAGCGAAGGGAACCTGCAGTTTTCCTCTGTGTACCTCTGTGCCCTCTGTGGTGAATCCTTTCATCCGTGTTGATCCGTGTAAATCCGTGGTTAATCTTTTAGACTTAGAGCGTGCGCCCCCGCATCGCCATCCCCGTCCCGCACTCGCAGTCGGACTACGCCGGCCGCGCGCTCCCTCCGTATCGGAAGGCGGTCGAGTTTGCCGGTGGCGAGCCCGTCATCATTGCGCTCGATCTGACGAATGTGGAGATCGCCCGCCTCGCCACCCGTTGCGACGCCATTCTCCTCCCCGGCAGCCGCGCCGATATCGATCCTGAAAAGTATGGCGCCGCCGAGCGCCACCCGAAAACCGCGCCCGCCGATCCCGCGCGCGATAACGCCGACGAGCTCCTCCTCCAGGACGCCTTCAACATGCGCAAGCCCGTCTTCGGGATTTGCTACGGCCTGCAGTCGCTCAACGTCTGGCGTACCGGCACGCTCGTCCAGCACGTCGAAACCGCCATCAACCACGAGCCCGGCCGCGACGTCGTCCAGGCGCACCAGGTCGGCGTCGAGCCCGATTCAAAGCTGGCGGGAATTGTCGGCAGCGGCGGCGAGATTTGGGTGAACTCCAGCCATCATCAGTCGGCTGACATCATTGGTGACAGCCTGCGCGTCGTTGCCCGCTCGGCCGACGGCATCGTCGAAGCCATCGAGGGCACCGCATCCGACCACTACGTCGTCGGCGTGCAATGGCATCCGGAGCGCACCGTGGAATCGGATGACCTCTCGCGCCGCCTCTTCGAATCCTTCATCTCCGCCGCCCGCGACCGCCACGCTAATCCCCGCACCCCAACTCGCGACTTCGAGTCTCTTTCGCGCCCGTAACGCAGGCGTCCCGCCTGCCTCGCAGAACTCAAGGGCTGTCATCCTGAGCGAAGCGAAGGATCCATGCATTTTTCTTGAAGGGCACCTTCAGAATGCGGGCCCCGGCGCGCCGGTGCTACTTTGCCTTGACTGACAACTGTCAACTGGCAACTGGCAACTGCTCTACTCCGGATGACTCGGGCGGCTCTTCGGCTCGTAGTTCACTTTCCCCTCGAACATCTGGTCCGGCAGTCCCATGTTGTACTTCACCGTGGTGATGAACCGCTGGTTGACGATCTCGCCGTTGTGGCTGCGCAGAATCGAGTGCGGGGTGGGAATCCCCTGCTCCGGACGCCAGTTGTCATACACCTCGACTTCGGTGTCCTTCATGCGGTCCGGCGCGCGGTACTCGAACTGCTTCTTGACCGGCAGGTGCGTGTGCTCGTCGAGGAACAGGGTCACCGAATCGTTGTTCTTGTTCAGCAGCGTCACTGAGTCGGTGTGTTTCTGCTCGGCGATCGCGGGGCCGTCGTAAAACAACGCCGTCTTCGAGTCCTCCAGCCACCCGCGCAATACCGTCTCCAGCGAATGGTTGCGGCGCAGCAGGTACTGCTTCAGGTCCACCGCGTCCATCGACATCGTACCCTTGTACGTGACCTCGTATCCCTTCTCGCCGTTGTAGACGTACGCCACGTCGCGCTGCTTGGTGAACTCGGTGCGGTCCTTGTCGGGATACTTCCAAAAGCGCCAGAACAACGTGCCCATGCCCGTGGGCGAGCCGTGCGAGTAGCCGTAGGTGCGGCCCTCCTGCTGCATGTCTTTAACGTTGAGCCACGCCTGCCCGCCCATCGCCTGGATGCA
>DAISJI010000309.1:0-2390 GCA_036821585.1 Terriglobales bacterium | reverse complement strand
GAATCCAGCGACTTCATCGAAGGCCTCGACTGGCGCAAGCAGTTGGAAGAGATCGCCGGGCACGAGGGAGAGAACGACGTATGAAGCGAACTTCCGGCGCCTCCGTATTCATTGCCGCGATAGCAATGGTTGCGCTCAGCCTGACCGTGGCCGGTGCTGCGCAACCGGACAAGCCTCGCGCCCAGCACTCCGAAACCCAGCAGGAGATGCCGCGCATCAGTCCCGACGATCTCGCTGCCGTCCTGCGGGGCAGCGGCGCGAAGCCACTGGTGCTGCAAGTCGGTGTCGCGCGCCTCTTCCGCTACGCGCACATTCGGGGCTCGGAGTATGCGGGGCCGGCGTCGGAACCGCAGGGCATCGAGATGTTGCGCCAGCGGGTGCAGGCATTGCCGCGCACGGCCTCGATCGTGATCTATTGCGGATGCTGCCCCTGGGAGCACTGTCCGAACGTCCACCCGGCATATGACGAGCTGCGCAAGATGGGCTTCAGCAATGTCCGGGCCCTGTACCTGCCGAACAACTTCAAGTTCGATTGGGACGACAAGGGCTACCCCACGGCGAAGGGCGAGTAGAACGCGTCATCCATTGGTTGTTGAGCGGGTACCCCATACATCGCGCCGGTCCATCTTCAACACCCTTCGTGACCTGTTGGGCGATGTGTGGGAATTCCGCGGAAGCCCAGAGCCGATTTACTTCGCCCGTCTTGACAGTTCGCTGCTCGGTCCGGGATGCGGTTTCTCGACCGCCGTGGCGCGCCGGATGCGCAGGCGTTCGATGCGGCGATCGGTGGAAGCCAGCACTTCGAATTTCAATCCTTCGGCTTCGACCGTTTCTTTGGCCTGCGGGATGCGTCCGGCGATTTCGCTGACCAGGCCGCCGACGGTGGTCGCTTCCCGGCCCTCGACGGAAACTCCGAACAGGTCGTAAAGCCGGACCACGCCGACGCTGCCGGGAACGACGTAGGCTTCCGCGCCTTCGCGGACGACGTCCACCTTGGCTTCGTGCTCGTCGCGCAGCTCGCCGACGATCTCCTCGACCATGTCTTCGGTAGTGACCAGGCCGGCGACGGCGCCGTACTCATCGACGACCACGGCCATGCGGATGTTGTCCTTCTGCATCTCGCGCAGCAGGTCGCTGACGCTCTTGGACTCGGGCACAAAGAGCAGGTCCTGCTTGACCAGGGTGCGGACGGTGCGGGTGCTGGCCTCGGTGTCGGCGATCTGGAGAATGTCGTGCGCGACCACGATGCCAACGATCTTGTCGATCGTGCCCTCGTACACCGGGACGCGCGAGAAGCGCCGGGCCTTGAGCATTTCGGTGAGCTTCTCGATGGTAGTGTCGCCGGGGACGGCAAAGATTTCGGGGCGCGGGGTCATCGCCTCGCGCACCGTCTTGTCGCCGAATTCGACGACCGACTGGATCAGCCGGCGGTCGCTCTCCTCGAGAATTCCCTCTTCCTGTCCGGCTTCGATGAGTGCGTCCACCGCTTCCGAAGAAGTTTCCGGCACGGGTTCGACCTGCTCGTGCGCCAGCGCCGCCACCGAGGTGCAGAAGGCAAGCACCAGCGTCACCGGCATGGACAGGTAAATCAGGACGCGCAGGACGAGGATAAAGCGGGCCAGCCAGGTGCCGCGCGTCCGCGAAAAGAACACGAAGGGCAGCAGGCGGTTGAAGACGACGATGACGAGCGCCAGGAATAGAACGGCTTCGGCCAGTTCCGCTGCCTTCCAGTTGGGATCGCGAAAGACACCGTAGGCGACGATGATCACGATGGCGCTCGTCATGAGCTGTTCCAGGATGGCAAACGAAAGCCTCGCCTTATCGCGCGAGACGCCCAGATGCGGTTCAACAAGGGTCTCAAAAGCCTCGATGTTTTCCTGGAATTCGCGCGAGAGGAATTTGCCCATCTCGGTGTAAAGGCGTGAAGCATAGGAAACGAGCGTCTGGATGGCGAGCAGAAGGGCGACGGCGACGATGAGGGAGAACGTCATCGGCTTCGCCTCGACGAGTTCCGAGTATTGAGTTCTGAGTTCCGAGCGTCAAGTTTCGAGTTTCGAGTGGAACGCCGCGTACTCGATGACTCGGAACTCGGAACTCGGAACTCGAAACTGCTGCTGCGTTCGATCAGGCCATCACTCAACTTCAGTTGCTTGCGGAGGCGAAGTTCCTTGCGCGCCATCGCGCCATCGTCGGTCTCGTGATCGTGTCCGCCGAGGTGGAGGACGCCGTGCAAAATAAGGACTTTCAGTTCCTGCGCCAGCGAGTGTTCGAGACGGCGGGCGTTGGTGGCGGCGATGTCGCCGGAGATCACGATGTCGCCGGCAAAATCGCGCGTGACTTCGGGCATCGCGGGAAAGGAGAGCACGTCGGTGGGCTTGTTTTGGCCGCGG
>DAISJI010000308.1:0-2391 GCA_036821585.1 Terriglobales bacterium | reverse complement strand
TTCGGATTCTGAAAGACAGTCATCAGTCTTCGGTCGTCAGTTGACACAACCGGGAGTTCTACTTCACCTCCCCGATGTAGACGCCGAATGGGGCGAGAGAGATTTCCGAAAGGTGGACGCTGCCCGGCTGAGATTCAGTCGCGAGCAGCGTTTTCGCCTTGGCGCCGAAACTGTGCTGCCGCAAGTCGAGTGCAATCTTTCGCGGCACGGCAGACATATTGATGGCCACCAGAACCGCCTTTCCTTTGTACGTGCGCAGATAAGCGAGGACATTGGCATCGTTCTCGTTCAGCGCAACGTAGTTTCCCTCGCGCAATTGGTCGTTCGTGTGGCGCAGTTCAAGAAGGTGCCGGTAGAAGCGCAGGATCGAGCGCTCATCTTTTTCTTCCGCAGCGACGTTGTGGGTGCGGGCCGAGTCGGGCACCGGGAGCCAGGGCGCGGTCTGGCTGAAGCCGCCGTTCGGGCCGGCGGTCCACTGCATCGGGGTGCGCTCGCCATCGCGTCCTTTATTGTGCGGCCAGAAGCGGCGGCCGATCGGGTCCTTCACGTCCTGCACGCGCGCCGGATCGTTGTTCGTCATGCCGATTTCTTCGCCGTAATAGAGGATGGGCGTACCGCGCAGGGTGAGGTAGAGCGCGGCGAGGGCCTTGGCGATCTGGTCGTTGTATGCACGGTCGCCGTAGCGGTCGTAGTGGCGGGTGATGTCGTGATTGCTGAACAGGTACACGGGCCAGCCCAGGCCGCGCTCGGCATCGTGAATCTGTTTGCGGAATTCGGGCGCCGAGGGACGGTTGACCATCGTGAATACGAAATTCATCGGCATCTGCAAGGAGTTGTAGTAGCGCTGGAGTTCCTCGACGCTGGAGGTCCAGGTTTCGCCGACGAGAACGGCGCCGTATTCGTCGGCGACGGTGCGCAGGTGGCGCAGGACGTTGTGCAACTCCGGCAGATTCGTGGTGTAGGTCTCGACCAGCGTTTCCGAACCGTCGGGATCGACCTTGACAGGATTGTCGCGCAGGTCCGGGTCTTCGTAGATGCGGTCCACCGCGTCCAGGCGGAACCCGGCGACGCCGCGTTTGAACCAGAAGCGCGCCACTTCCATCATCGCGTCTTCGACTTCGGGGTAGCGCCAATTGAGGTCGGGTTGCTCGGCGTAAAACTGGTGGAGATAGTACTGGCCGGTCGCGGGATCGAGCTGCCAGGCGGAACCGCCGAAGACGGAACCCCAGTTGTTGGGCGGCTGGCCGGGCGCGGCGCCATCGCGCCATATATACCAATCGCGCTTGGCCGAGGTGCGCGAGGAACGCGACTCCTGGAACCAGGCGTGGCGGTCGGAAGTGTGGTTGAGGACGAAGTCGAGCACGACGCGGATGTTGCGCTTGCGGGCTTCGGCGACCAGCCGGTCGAAGTCGGCCAAAGTGCCGTAGGCGGGGTCGATGGATTCGTAGTCGGAGACGTCGTAGCCGAAGTCCACCTGCGGCGAGGGAAAGCAGGGCGTAATCCAGATGGCGTCCACGCCGAGGCGCTTGAGGTAATCGAGGTGCGCGGTGATGCCGTTGAGGTCGCCGAGGCCGTCGTTGTTGGAGTCGGCAAAGCTGCGCGGGTAAATCTCGTAAAAGACAGCGTGCTTCCACCAGTCGCGGTCCTTCTCTTGCGCAAAGAGCGTGCATGGGAGCAGAACGACGAGTAGCAGTAGTGCGTAAAGTCGCTTCATAGAACCAAGTGAGCGCGCACAGCGCGCGGCAGAACCTAGCCCACGGCGTAAGCCGTGGGTGAAGCGCAGACGGAAGGTCGAGTCCGCGCAGCGGACGACAGAATGGTCGATTTCGGTCTTCACGTGGAGATCTCCAGCACGCCGGCGCCGCGGATACGGCTTTGCTTGAGAGCGGCCAGTGCTTCATTGGCCTTCTCCAGCGGGAAGAGTTCGACTTCGGTGCGGACGGGGACTTCAGCGGCCAGGCGGAGGCATTCGCGGACATCGTCGCGGGTGCTGTTGGCAACGCTGCGCAAGACGCGCTCGTGATAGAGCAGGGAATAATCGAGCGGCGGAATTTGCGACATGGTGATGCCCGCCAGCGCCAGCGTTCCACCCTTGCGCAGGTTGCGCAGCGCGTCGGGCACCAGCGATCCGGCGGGAGCGAAGATGATGGCGGCATCGGCGGGAGCGGGAGGCATTTCATCCGCAGCGCCAGCCCAGGCCGCACCCAGTGTTAATGCCAGTTCGCGATGCGCGGGCGTGCGAGTCATTACATAAACTTCACAACCCATGTGGCGCGCCATCTGAAGAACGATGTGGGCGGAAGCGCCGAAACCGTAGAGCGCGAGGCGGTCGCCACGCTTTGCACTACTCAGGCGAAGCGAGCGGTAGCCGATGACGCCGGCGCAGAGCAG
>DAISJI010000307.1:0-2395 GCA_036821585.1 Terriglobales bacterium | reverse complement strand
GCTTCCTGCCGCAGGAGAGAGACATTCCTCGCTTGGATCGCGGCTGGATCATCGCCAACCACAAGCTGGTTTCCTTTCACGCCGCCTTCCTGACTTCGTTGCTCAGCATTTCCACGCAGGTGGCATCGCGGTTCGACGTTGTACGGCAGATGTTCCTGAGCGCGGAAGTGCTGATCTCGGCCGCCATCTGGTACACGGCATGGCACACCAACATCGCCATCCACGAGATCGGGCATTACCTCGCGGCGGTCCGTACCAACAACCTCCGGCCGGAACTCGCCGGCCCGGCGCAGCAGAAATTGAATGAAGGCTGGTTGGGACGGTGGACGTGGTATCTGGGGATGTTCGCTACCATCCCCTACGGCGCTTTCCAGGGGGTAAATAAGGAATCGGGGAGCTTCCATCCCAGCGTGAAGACGCAGAACCTGGCGGTGTCGGCCGCGGGTCCCCGCGCCAGCCTGGTGCTGAGCCTGTTGGGACTTCCCCCGGGAATCCTTCTCGTCGCTCTCGGGCTCTATGCGGGTCAGCCGCTGGCGGTGTACGCCGGACGTTTCCTGTTCACCATCGGGGCGGTGGCGATGTTCGATTTCCTGATCGCCGACCCGGGAAAATATAAAGCGTTCCGTGCACGAGAGCGCGAGGCGGCAGCGCGGGCCACGGAAGTCAAGGCGGCGGAGCCGGCACGGTCCGCGGACGCGCGCTCCGGCAATCCTTCCGAGCTGCGGCGCAAGCTGCGGCTGCACCGGCTGCAGGAAGTCGAACTGGAGGATGGGACCATCGTCTTTGCCCCGTGGGAGTTTCGCAACTCCATCATGGGCGGGCGGCACACGGAAGAAATGGGCGGCAACCTGAGTTTCCAGGAGTTCATGTTCCTGCCGCTCACCGCGCGCGATTACGTCGAGGCGCAACGCGTCACCAACATGTTGCAGAGTCGCGCCATCCAGATCATCCAGGACTCGGAGGGGCTGAATTTCGTGGGCATCGGCCTGGAGGGAGGGATCGTTGCTTCCTATCAAAAGCAGCCCGGCGACATCCTGCCGGAGGAGCGCGCGCTGCGGGTGGCGGTGCAGGCCATCGAGCAATGCGGCTTCGTGCCCGACCGCGACGTCGTGCTGGCCCTCGATCCGGCGGCCAGCGAACTCAGCAATGCCTACCGGGAAAAGACCGGCGAGAAGGAATCCGTGGGGCAGTACCTGTTCTGGCGCGCGGAAGATCCCAGGGTGATGACCACCGACGAACTGGTGGATATGTACACCGAGTGGGTGAAGAAATACCCGATCGTCTCGCTGGAAGATCCTTTTGCCGAAGACGATTACGAAGGCTGGAAAAAACTGATGAAGCGGCTCGACCAGGAGATCCTCATCATCGGCGACGACCTGGTCACCACCAAGGACACCACCATCCGCCGCTGCGCCGAAGAGGGGCTCATCAACACCGCCCTCATCAAGGCCAACCAGATCGGCACCCTGAGCGAAACGCTCCTGGCCACCCGGATGGCGAAGGATATGGGGCTGGCGTTGGTGGTCTCGCACCGCTCCAAGTCGCCCAACGAGGTGATGGAGGCCGACATCAGCTTCGCCATCGGCGCGCTGGGACTGAAATGCGGCGGCGGCGCCAATACCGAACGGCTGGTCAAGTACGGGAGGATTGTGGAGCTGATCGATCGCGCCAAGAAAGGCGTCAAGATTACGCGCAAGCTCGATCCCGATATCATCATCGCCGACATTTTTGCGCATGAGGAGCCGACCAACGCCGGGATACCGACCGTCGGGGTCACCGTGATGTTGGACAACGGCATGAAATTCTCGGCCGCCACTCCGCTGGGCACCTCGGCCGGCACGGATGAGGCCATCCACTTGGTGGACAGCATCATTGAGGCGAGCCCGTTGACGCGAAAGTATCCCGGTTATTTCACGTATAACGACAAGGATAAGACGTACCGCTTCTTGCCCAGCGTCAAGGCGGACGTGCTGGCCAAGGAGAATCCCGAGCTGGCGGAGTTGTGGATTCGCGCCAAGCGTTACGGCGGCAAGGGCTGTCTGAACGCCGTAGCCAACGTTACCCAGATCGTGGCGCCACTCTTCCTGGGGAAGAAGATCGGGTCACTGGGGTCCCTGGGTGACATTGACCGCGAGCTGCTGCTGCTGGAACTGGACCTGGCGGAGAAGCGAGGAAAGATCGCCGGTGACGCCACGCCGGAGGAAAAAATCCAGATCATGCAGCGCAAGGCGAACCTGGGCATGAACGCGGTGCTTTCGTTGTCCTTGGCGCTGGGCCGGCTGGTGGCGGCGCGCGATGGCAAGGAATTGCCCGAAGTGCTGCGCGACATGGAGCGGACGATTGACCGCGATTACCTTTACGGAGTCAAGCACACAGAGCCCGCGCACGCCGAACA
>DAISJI010000306.1:0-2413 GCA_036821585.1 Terriglobales bacterium | reverse complement strand
GGGAGTGCTCAGTTATGCATTCGGCCCAACCGTTCCGACGTGATCTGTTTCGAGCAACGGCAGGCGAACTTGGGGAAGACAAACCTATGCGATCCATAGTTCTACATTTCGAGCCGGGAACGACCAGCGTGGATGGATTTGCGTGCAGTGCCTGCGATTGGTTTTACGTGTTCACCAGCAGCGAACCGGACGGGACCTTGCCGCGGCATGAAGTGGATGAAGCGCATGCCCGCTTTGCAGAGCATATCTGCGCCGAGTACCCAAAGGTGCGTATCTGGGATGACGCACCCTGAGAAGACTTCGTAGGCGGGAGGCCTACAACGAAATGACGGGATGCCGGGCACCTCACCGCAGCGCAAGGCGGCGGTGCCCGGCACGGGGAACCTGACGGCCACGGCGAAAAGAGTCTCTCTCTCCCGTGGAATCGTTAGGTTCCTCGGTGCTGGTGGGATAAAATCCGCCAGATTTCATGGAATGTCCGAAGTGTCACTTCGATCACCCCCAGCAAGTAGATGAATGCCTGAAATGCGGTGTGATCTTCGACAAGTACATCGCGTTCCAGGAAGCCGTCGCGGCCGTGCGCGAGGTCAAGCCGGAACGGTCGCCGGAAGACATCGCTGTTGCGCAACGAAAGGCGCACAACGAGTTGCTCTGCCGTATGTTTGCCGTACCGGGAGCGCTGCTGTTGGGCTGGCTCGTGAATAAGAGCATGCCGGCCGCGGCGGCTTTCCTGGCCATGTGGCTGCATGAAAGCGGCCACGCTATCGCGGCATGGTTCTGCGGCTACACTGCTTTCCCCACCGCTTGGATCACCATCATCTCGGACGAACGCACGCGCTGGATCAGCGTAGTTCTGGGCGCAGTGCTCGCGGCTGGCGGGTACGTTGCCTTCCGCTTCGAGCGCTGGTTTTGGGTGGCGGTATGCGCCGCTGTCCTCGTCCTGGTGATTGCCGGGAACTTGCAAACGGACTTCCACGCCAGGATGCTGTTCACCTTCTGGGGCGATGGCGGCGCGTTCGTGCTCTCTACCATTCTCATGATGACGTTTTACGCGCGTCCGGACAGCGCTGTCTCCCGCAACCAGGTACGCTGGGGCCTGCTGCTGCTCGGGGCCATCGCGTTCTGGAGCGTCTACTCCCGCTGGGCCGGCGGGTTCGAGAACATCGCCAACTTTCTCGAAGACACCGACGAGCGCGGGCCGAGCGACCTGATGCAGTTGACTACGATGTATGGCTGGTCGATTTACGTCTTGGTGCATCGGTATTGGCAACTGGGACATGTGTGCATGGTCGCCGTGGGAGCCGCTTACGTTGGTGGCATAGTGCAGGCGAAGCGCCTCCAGGCAGCGCTCGCCGCGGAAGTTCAACCAGAGTAGAGCGGACGCCAAGGCGGCCTGGGCAAGGGAGACTCGTTATTTCGAACTCGCTTGCGCTTCCCCGATGAACAGCGTTTCCTCGAGCGGATAGCCGCGCCGCTTCCATTCCGCAAACCCTCCCAGCAGCGGGCGCACGCGGGTAATCCCCATTTTTCTCAGCTTGAGCGCCAGACTGGCGCTGGAGGCTTCGCTCGGTCAAGTGCAATAGAGGATGATCTCGCGGTCGCGGGGAATCTCCTGCTGGCGCGCGGTGACCTCGTCGGGAGCCATGCGGATGGCGCCCGGAATCACGCGCGGATCGGGCAGAAAATCCAGCGCGTGGCGGAGATCGACGATGTAGGGCTTTTCCCCTTTGTCGATCAGGCCAAGAACTTCGTCGGGCTTGATGCGGGCCATGCGCAGATCGCCGAGAAATCTGCGCCGCTGGTGAAATCGCCAGGCCAGGATGGCCACCGTGCCGGCGGCGGCCAGGCCCGCAGTCGCGGTCTGGAGCGAACCGGCGAGCATGTCGAGCTTGTCGATGCGGTCGCCCAGCAGCCTGCCCACGCCGAGATAGGCGCCCACGTAAACCACGCTGCCGAGCAAGTCGTAAATAAAGAACGACAGGATCGAGATGCCGGAATTGGCGGCCAGCGGAACCGCAACCGTGCTGATGCCGGGAACGAACTTGGCGACGACGAGGGACCGGGCGCCGTGGCGGGAGATGAAATCCGAACTCTGGCGCACGCAGGACTCCGGCTCCAACGACATCCGGCAGAGCGTCTTGAGCACGGCCGTGCCCTTCCACTTGCCAATGACGTACCAGGCGCTGTCGCCGATCAGGCAGGCGAGGATGCCGAGCGCGAAGGCGCCGGAAAAAGTGAGTTGGCCCATCGCGGAAAGCACGCCGGCGGCGATCAGGATGGGGACGGCGGGAATGGGCAAGCCGAGTTGTTCGGCCGCGACCCACACAAAGAGCACGACGTACGCATGTTGCGCGAGCCGAACCAGGCTCTCGTGTACTGTTCCCACGGTAAGCGTAGCCTCCGTATGCCTGAA
>DAISJI010000305.1:0-2416 GCA_036821585.1 Terriglobales bacterium | reverse complement strand
TTACTCCCATTCGGGGCCGCAAGGCCCCGTTTTTTTGGGCGAAGCATGCCGATTATCGCGGCGTGCCTCGAAGTTAGTTGTGAACCTCCGAAAAACTACGTGACCAACATAGTCATATTGATATAATAGGGTTATGCGGACGGTAAATATCAGCGACCTGAAGGCGCGGCTCAGCGCCCATATCCAATTGGTACGCCAGGGCGAGGAAGTTCTCGTTTGCGATCGCAACAAGCCTGTAGCGCGAATCCTGCCCTGCGACATCGGTGAGTACTCCGAGCAGGAGCAGCGGTTGATTACCCGTGGAGTGCTCAGTCCCGCATTGAGAAAACGTGTTTCCCCGGTAACCTGGCCCGAACCACCCGGCGACGTCTCCGATGAGGCGATGGAACAGGTATGGCGAGAAGAACGCGAAAGCCGCTAGTTAGGGTTCCCGCGTTCTGGGATACCAGCGCGCTTCTTCCTCTTTGTGTGAGCCAGAGCGCGACCGCCAGCGCGATTGCGTTTTATAAGACTTGTGATCCGGTCGTCTGGTGGGCGACACCGGTTGAAATCGCGAGCGCCCTCGCTCGACTCGTTCGCATGAAGCAAATCGACTCCGGTGACTGTCGGAAAGCGCGCAAGTTAGCGAAAGACTTGAGCGAGTCCTGGTCCGTGATTCAACCCTCCTCCGCCCTGCGCACGTTGGCGATGCAATTGGTTGAGCGTTATGACCTCCGAGCGGCGGATTCGTTGCAACTGGCAGCGGCCCTTCACTGGTGTGAGGAATCCCCGCACGGCCGGATCTTTCTTTCCAGCGATCAAAGGCTGTATCAGGCCGCTCTCCTCGCCGGGTTCGATTCGAAGCGGGTCTGATCTCGTCCTCTGCCCCATTCGGGGCCGCAAGGCCCCGTTTTTATTGGTCCGCACAGGTTCTTGTGCGTTCGTCATCTTGACTTCCGTCCGCTATAGCCCACAATGCGGTAAGCTTCTTTGAGGATGAGCATGGCGTTCAGCAAGCCAGACGCGGAACGAGAAGAGGAACCGGCTCGCTCGGCCATCAGTGAGAGCGAGGAGCGGTTGCGCCTCGCCATGGACGCCGCCGGGATGGGCGCCTGGGACTGGGACCTGAAGACCGGGCGCGTGGCGTGGAGCGGCGATCAGGAAAAACTTTTCGGCGTAGAACCCGGCAGCTTCAGCGGCGACTTCGATACCTTCCTGAAACTCGTCCATCCAGAGGACATCCATGGATTGCAAGCGCGAACGGCAGGTGCGTTGGCCGATCGTGTAACCCATCACCGCGACGAGTTTCGCATCATCCGTCCCGACGGCACCGTCCGCTGGATGGTCGCCAACGGACACATCTTCTACGACGAGCAGGGCGTGCCGGTACGGATGATTGGCGTCAACATGGACGTCACCGAGCGCAAGCAGGCCGAGCAGGCGCTGCGTCAAAGCGAACGCATGGCCGCCACCGGACGACTCGCCGCCACCATCGCCCACGAACTGAACAATCCGCTGGCGTCGATCACCAACATTTTATTCCTGCTGGATACTCAACTCTCCGCATACGAGGAAAGCCGCGCTCTCGTACGTGTCGCCGAGCAGGAAGTCTCACGCATGACGCGCATCGTTCACCAGACGCTTGCTTTCCATCGCCAGTCGCAGGTGCCCGTCCCGGTCAGCCTGACCGAATTGCTCGACAGCGTGCTGGCGCTGCTGGAACCGCGCCTGCGGGTGCAAGGAATACGCGTCGTCCGCCGCTTCGAAGGCGAGGAACCAGTGAACGGTTTTCCCGCCGAGCTGCGCCAGGTTTTCTCGAACCTGCTGATCAACGCATCGGAAGCCACCGGCGAGCGCGGCACGATCGTGATTCACGTTTACCCGTCGGTGCGCTGGTCGGGAGAGCAAGAGCGAGGTACGCGCGTGGTGATAGCCGACAGCGGCCCCGGGGTTCCGCGCGAAATCCGCCAGCACATCTTCGAACCGTTCTTCACAACCAAGGGCGACAAGGGAAGCGGTGTGGGACTGTGGGTCAGTTCCGGCATCGTGGAGAAGCACAAAGGCAGCATGCGCGTGTTTTCCCGTACCGGACGCGGAGTTGCCGGGACCGCGTTTTCCGTATTTCTGCCACGCTTCGATACGGCGCAGGAAACCGGCGTCGAACGCAAACGCACCCACACCGAACGCTATCCCGTCCAGATGGGCCTCGACCTGCCGGCCAGCGGATAGGAAGATCTAGCGGACCTGGAGAGGAAAATCGATGGTGCGAGTGACGCCGGCAAATGCCGCAGTCACGCGGACGGTGTAGGCGCCGGGCGGAGTTCCGAGTTCGGCGGCATCGGGGTCCTCGCCAATTGCGCGCATCTTTTGCGGCCTGCGGCGCGAGGTGTGCAGGGTCACACTCAGATCGTGGGAGCCTGCGCCACTCACCGACGCG
>DAISJI010000304.1:0-2452 GCA_036821585.1 Terriglobales bacterium | reverse complement strand
TCTTCTCCGCTCCCCAACCGCGCTTGGACTGCTCGCGGTACAGTAACAGCGCGCATGCGACCGATCCGATAAGCAGCAGCGTGCCCAGTCCGGGTTCGCGGAAAATGACTTTGCCGGCTCCGAACAGCGCCAGGTAAACCATCGCGCAGCCGAGGACCCACGCGACCAGGTTCGCTCCCAGATCCCGGTTGGGCCGAATATCCGGCGCCCGCGCGGCGACCACCTTCCAGCCGCGCACGTCGGGGCGCACCTTGCGATAGAACTTGTCCAGCATCTCGTCCGGTTCGGGCTTGGTCGCCAGGGTGACGATGATCCACACGATCGTCGTCGCCAGTGTCGTGGTCAAAGCTGTTTTGGCGAATACCACCGGTTGCGTCCCGCTGTATGGCACCCAGAAGTGCAGCGTGACGGCGGTCACCAGTGCCGTCCCCATCGCCGAAATTTCGCTCCAGGCATTGATGCGCCACCAGTACCAGCGCAGCAGGTACACCGCGCCCGTGCCCGCGCCCAGTTCCAGCACGAACTCCCATCCCGAACGGATGGATGCCAGTTGCGCGGAAATAAATCCCGCGGCAATTACCAGCAGCACTGTCGCCAACCGTGACACAACCACGTAGTGCCGCTCCGAGGCGCCCTTCTTGACGAACCGGCGATAGAAGTCGGACACCAGGTACGACGCGCCCCAATTCAACTGCGTCGCCACCGTGGACATGAACGCCGCCAGGAAGCCGGCGAGAACGATGCCGCGCAGCGCGTGCGGAACGTGGTCGTTCACGATTTTCATATAACTGGTTTCCGGATGATCCAGGCCGGGATAGAGCACGATCGCCGCCAGTCCGGTGATGATCCAGGGCCACGGACGCAGCGCGTAGTGCGCGACGTTGAACCAGAGCACGGAAAGCATTCCGTGGCGCTCGTCGCGCGCGCTGAAGATGCGTTGCGCGATGTAGCCGCCGCCGCCCGGCTCCGCGCCCGGATACCAGAACGCCCACCACTGCACGCACAGGAATACCAGGAACGTCAGCACCGGGACGGTCCACATCGCTTCCGTGGTCAGGCCGCGCGAAAAATCCGGGAAGAAGGAAAACGGGTCGGACCCGCCATTGGCCGCGCGCATGGCTTCGATCTTCGACATCATCGGCTGCATGCCGCCGGCCGCGACGACCGCGTAGTAAGCCACGCCGATCACGATGCTCATCTTCAGGATGAACTGGAAGACGTCGGTCCAGAGCACGCCCCACAGTCCGCCGAGCGCCACGTAGAAGCCGGTGAACGGAATCAGGATGAAGATGGAAATGATGAGCGCGCGGCCATCGGGGCCGGCGAACGATTGGCCGAAGACGCTGGTCAGCGTGCTGGACATGCTTTCCAGCCATCCCCACTGCGCCATCGTCGGGCCCATGGTGTCGCGGATGATGGTGTTCATCGCCTTCGTCACCCAGCCCAGGATCAGGCAGTTCATCAGCAGGCCCAGGTAGAGGGCGCGAAAGCCGCGCAGGAATGCCGCCGGCTTGCCGCTGTAGCGCAACTCGGCGAACTGCACGTCGGTGAGCAACTCCGAGCGCCGCCACAACCGCGCAAACAGGAACACGGTCATCATTCCCGACAGCAGGAACGCCCACCACAGCCAGTTGCCGGCGATGCCCTGCGTGTAAACCAGCCCGGCGACCAGCAGGGGAGTGTCGGCGGCAAACGTCGTGGCCACCATCGAGGTGCCGGCCAGCAGCCAGTGCACGTCGCGCCCGGAGACGAAGTACTCGTCCACGCTCTTGCCGGAGCGGCTGCGGAAGTAAAGTCCCAGCACCAGGGTGATGCCGAGGTAGCCGAAGATTGCAGCCCAATCGAGAAATGTAAAGTTCATGATGTCGGTACCGCGGACGGCGAATTGGACAGCTTAAGACGCTCTAGTTTTGTTGAGTTTGGCGCGTGTGTCAAACTTGAGGCGCTGAGCGGGCGTGACTCTGACGTTGAGCGCAGCGAAACGGAAGGGGAGGGCCCGCTGCCGAAATCCTGAACGCAACGCCGCAGCCGCGGAGTCGAAGGAGCTGCACAAGCGCTGGTTTGACCGGTGTTTCCGCAGTTCGCTATAATCAAAGGCGAAGAGCGGGAGTAACTCAGCGGTAGAGTGCGACCTTGCCAAGGTCGAAGTCGCGGGTTCAATTCCCGTCTCCCGCTCCAGATTTCGACAACCCTCGCCGCCGGCGGGGGTTTCCCATCAGTTGTCAGTTGCCAGTAGGTCGTTTCTGGGATACTGCGCCTGATCAACTGGCAACTGAAGACTGGCAACTGGCAACTGGTTTGGCGCGGTAGCCAAGTGGTAAGGCAGAGGTCTGCAAAACCTCTATCGCCGGTTCGATTCCGGCCCGCGCCTCCAACCTTTCTCATCGGTTCGCGTTTTCGATAAAGCTGGCCGCGAACGCCTGCCGGTTGCAGCGCGTGATCTCCTGCCGCG
>DAISJI010000303.1:0-2468 GCA_036821585.1 Terriglobales bacterium | reverse complement strand
GGATCTCCTCGATCGGCCCGCCCTCGCGCTGCGCCCAGCCGCAGCCGAACGTGACGATGAGCGTCTGACCGAGTGGATGCGTATGCCACGCGGTGCGAGCGCCAGGCTCGAACGTGACGGCGTTGCCTGCCGCGCGCGCTGGCGCGGTTGTCGGGAACAGAGGATCGATCCGCACCGTGCCGGTGAACCAATCCGCCGGTCCTTTGGTCGACGCCTGTGAACTACTTCGCTTGATCTGCATAGTCGAACCTGCTTACAGGAAGTCATCTCGCCATCACAACCCCTTACGCTGACGTGGATAATACTCCTACTTGAGCGTAGGCGAACAAGTAAGCAGCCGCAATTGCGGTGTCTGCTCACTGAATCAACGGGGGAAGCGGACGTGGCTCTTTCGTTCACCGCAAGCGCTCGCCGGCTCGGGATTGTGTCTGCTTTGGGAACCGTATTCTTGAGTGTGGGCTATGCCGTCGCGCTCATCGCTGGATTGCTGTCGTTACCGTCGCCGCAGCAACCGATAGGCGAACCGTTGTTCTCAATTCTCGAGATCCTAATCATCCTGACCATGCCTCTGATGGTCGCGCTGATGGTTGCTATACACTGTTGGGCGCCGGCGGAGGCCAAGGTATTCAGCCTGATGGCCCTCATCTTCGTGAGCCTACTCGCCGGACTCACGTGTAGCGTACACTTCGTCATTCTGACGGTGAGTCGGCAGTCTGCATTCGCCGGGCTCTCTTGGATGCCGCTGTTCCTGTCGTTCAGGTGGCCCTCGGTCCCTTACGCGCTCGACATCCTCGCCTGGGACGTGTTCTTTGCGTTTGCCGTTCTGTTCGCCGCCCCTGTATTCAGCGGGAATCGTCTCGCCGCGTCGATTCGCGTGCTGATGATTGCCAGCGGCGTGCTGTCGCTGGCCGGACTGAGCGGAGTCTTCGTTGGTGACATGCAGCTCCGCAGCATTGGCATCGTTGGCTATGCTGGCGTCTTTCCAGTCGCCGCGCTGCTCATTGCCATCCTGTTCTATCGAGCGCCACCGCGAGAGGCTTGACGTTGCGAATCGCGTTTGCAATCCTGATCGGAATTCACGGCCTGATTCACCTGCTTGGCCCTGCGAAAGCATTCGGCTGGGTGGAGGTGCGGCAGCTGCGTACCCCGATCTCCCCGCTCGGCGGGGCGCTCTGGCTGGCCGCAGCGATTCTGCTCGTCGGCGCCGCGATCGGTTTCGCGCTCGGCGCGCACTGGTGGTGGTGGCTCGGCCTGCCGGGGATCGCGCTGTCCCAGGTGCTGATTACGCAGTCGTGGAGCGACGCGAAGTTCGGCACCATCGCCAACCTGGTGATCGCGATTCCGCTGGTGGTGCTTGCACTGGATGCCCGTCCGTCCAGCTTCCGCTCGCGTTTCGCACATGATCGCGATGCGCTGCTGGCGCGTCCAGTGCGTCCGGCGCCCGTGGTCACAGAGGCGGATCTTGGAAGCCTGCCGCCGCTGATGCAGACGTACCTGCGGCGCGTCGGCGCGCTGGGCCGGCCTCGCGTCCGCAGTCTGCGCGTACTCTTCAATGCTCAGATGCGCAGCAGCGCGACGTCGCCGTGGATGCAGTCTACCGCCACGCAGTACGAGTTCTTCGATCCGCCGGCGCGCCTGTTCTACATGAACGCTACGCGCAGCGGTGTACCGATTGACGTCTTTCACCGCTACATCGACAGCGCCGCGACATTCCAGGTGAGGATCGCAAGCCTGTTTTCGATGGTGGACAAGAGCGGCCCGGTCCTCACGCGCGCTGAGACCGTGACGCTGATGAATGACATCGTGGTGATGGCACCGGCGGCGGTGCTCGATCTACCGTTCACCTGGAAGACGGTCGGGGAGCGGTCACTCCTGGCAACGTTCACGAATGCCGGCAACACCGTGTCGGCCGCGCTCACGTTCGACGCCGACGGCGATCTCGTGGGATTTCTGTCAAACGACCGGACGCAGGAAGACGCCAAGGGGAGCCGCAACGTGCCCTGGTCCACGCCCATCTCCGGCTACCGCGAGGTCGATGGCATCCGAATCGGCGCTCTCGGCAACGCGAACTGGGTCGAGCCGTCAGGGGAGTGGACGTACGGGAAATTCGAGATCCGCTCAATCGCGTACAACATTGAGAAGTAGCGGAGACGAATTGAATGGCTTTTCAGCCGCACTGGCTCTTGCTCGGGGTTCCGACCTGATCGCCAGTGTTCCCGAACGACAAACCGGAAACCTGCGCGCTGGAATGCATAGTTTTCCCCTTCCGGTCCCCGCGCTGGAAGTCACGATTTCATTGCTCTGGCACCCGCGGCTGGATGCCGATCCGGCGCATCGCTGGTTGCGCGGCATTGTTCTGGATACCTGCTCGGCGATCCGCTGAAACTATCCGCATATTTCCACTACCTCAAACTCATCAACTATGAAAATCGATCGCCGTGGTTTCCTGGTAGCGTCGTCTTCGGCAT
>DAISJI010000302.1:0-2468 GCA_036821585.1 Terriglobales bacterium | reverse complement strand
TCCAGCATCGCCTTGCGCGCTACCGGACGCCCGCTGTTCTGGATCAGGTAGCGCAGCAGATCGCCTTCCATCAGCGTGAGTTGGAACGTATGGCCCCGGGCGCGGATCTCCAGTTTTCCGAAGTCCACCGCAACCTCGCCGAAAGTGTAGACGTCCGGTTCCGCGGATGGCTTCGCCGGTGCGTTGCTGTTCGGTCCTCGTAGCCAGTCCTTGCGCCGCAGCAGGCTCCGGATGCGCGCCAGCAGGATGTCCAGGTTGAAGGGCTTGGGCAGGTAATCGTCGGCGCCGGCTTCGAAACCCTTGAGCACATCCTCGGGACGTCCGCGCGCGGTCAACATCAGCAGGGGCACGAAGTGCTGCGCATCGCGTAATTCACGGGCGACGGTGAAGCCGTCCTTGCCGGGCAGCATGACGTCGAGTATGACGGCATCGAACTCTCGCTTTTCTTTCAGCAGGCGGTCGAGCGCATCTTCGCCGGACTCGGTGAGTTCCACGGAGTGGCCTTCCGCTTCCAGGTTGTAGCGCAGGCCTTGCGCCAGGTGCGGTTCGTCCTCGACCACCAGGATCAGGCTCATACGCGGTATGACCTCGGCAGGCGGATGGTGAATGTACTGCCGCGCCCCTCGCCCGCGCTTTCGGCCGTTGCCTCTCCTCCGTGGCGCCGCACGATCGAGCGCACGATGAACAGCCCCAATCCCGTGCCTCGGACCGTGCTGTTCGCTTGCGTCTCCACCCGGTAGAAGCGTCGGAAGATCCGTCCCAACTCCGATCGCGTAATCCCTACGCCTTGATCTTGCACGCGCATCAGGACGGTGTCGATGTCGGGCATGAGCAGGTTGACCTCGATGTCCTTCTCCGCGCCCGAATACTTCACCGCGTTGTTGAGCAGGTTGGCCACGGCGGTGCGCAGTTCCTCCTGGTTCCCGACCACAATGATCTCGTCCGGCGGTTCTGTCCCGAATCGCAGGGCGCCCGGTGCAAGGTGATGCCGCACGCTTGCCAGCTCGACTGAGTCCCTGACGATCGCCGAAAAATTTACGTGCTCACGATGGCTTTCCGCGTCCGCGTGGCGCTCTTCTCCCGCTTTCAGTACCTGCTCGACGGTGCCCAGCAGCCGGTCCGTGTCGTCCAGCATGATGCGATAGAAGCCGAGCCGTTCGGCGTCCGCCACCTCCCGGCGCTGCAGCGTTTCCAGGTACAGGCGGATGGAAGCGATAGGGGTCTTGAGTTCGTGCGTGACTGCGTTCAGAAAGCTGTCCTGCTGCTCGTTGCGCCGGATCTCGCGCACCAGGAAGATCGTGTTCAGCACGATGCCCGCAATGATGAACGCGAATAATATGATGCCGATGATGAGCGCGCCGACGGCGCGCCAGTTGATGACGATCCAGGTGACGTTGAGCGCAATCGCTACCCCAATGAGGCAGGCGCTCAGGGTGATGAAGAACGCGATCGTCTTGGCCCGGCTCGCGACGCGCATGGTCGCCGATCATTGTAGTGGAAGCCAAGAGGGGTGCCCCACCCTGGCCGCTTTTGCTAGGGTGGGTTTAGCGAGCGGATGTGCCCGCGGCCGGACTTCTCAAAACGAATTCCTAGTCTCCGGAAGCACCCACCATGCCGCCTACTTCGACCGGGGCCTTGTCCGGAACATTCTCTGCCGGCTTGAGCTTCGGCAGCTTGATGTCCCATGCCAGGCCCAGCATGCGGAGCGCGGAGATGCCCATCCAGTTCATGTCGAACTCATACCAGGCGATTCCATGCTTTGCCGACTGCGGGTGCGCATGATGGTTATTGTGCCAGCCTTCTCCGAAGGTCAGCATCGCCACCCAGAAACTGTTCTTGGACGTGTCGCCGGTGAGGAAACGCTGGCTTCCCCACATGTGTGTGGCGGAATTCACCAGCCACGTGGCGTGCAGCCCGACCACGGTGCGAAGGAAAATTCCCCACATCAGGTATTGAATGCCGCCGACGGCAAAAATAACGATGCCGAGCACCGAGATCGGAAGCCAGTGCCATTTGCTGATCCAGACGTGAAACTTGTCTTTGCGGAGATCGGGGATGTAGGGCAGGAGCGCCGAGGAGTGGTTGTGCAACTGGCGGCCGGTCATGATCCAGCCCATGTGCGCCCAGAATCCGCCGTCGCGCGGGGAATGCGGATCGCCTTCCACGTCGGTGTTCTGATGATGCATGCGGTGCGTCGCCACCCAGAACATGGGGCCGCCTTGCAGCGTGAGCGTTGAGCAAATGGTCAGGAAGTACTCGACCGGCTTATAAGTCTTGTAGCCGCGGTGCGTGAGCAGGCGGTGATAGCCCATGCCGATCCCGAGGCTGCCGGTGATCCACCAGAGTATGGCCGCGAAAGCCAGCGCCTTCCAACTGAACATGAATAATGCGGCAATGGCGCCCACGTGAAACGCCACCATGAAGGCCGTGGTCACTGGACTGAAGGGCTCGCGAAATGTCCTGTCCCG
>DAISJI010000301.1:0-2489 GCA_036821585.1 Terriglobales bacterium | reverse complement strand
TTTGACGAGGTTTTCTTCATGGACCCGCAACTCCAGCAATCGGGCGTATTCATCCTGGTTATTTTTCTGGCCGTTCTGGCCGAGCGCGGGTGGCAGTGGCTGCGCCGCCGCAAGGCGCGGAGCTGGCCCGTCGCGCAGGGACGCGTGCACTCCGCCGACTGGCGCCAACCCCGCACCGGCACCAACCGCTACTTCCTCGCCGACGTCTCGTACTACTACTTTGTGGACGGCCACTTTTACTCGGGCTATCTCCGCCGCTCATTCTCCAATGCCGATTCCGCCTCGCAGTGGGTCAAGAACTTGCTCGGCGCCAGCATCGAGGTCCGCTATGACCTCCAGGCGCCGTGGCACTCCATGTTGCTGGAAGAGGACCTGCTCCTGCATGGGGCGCCCGCGGCCGAACTCGTTCGCGGCGCGTAACCACCGTCGGGTGCCCCACACATCGCGCCTTTCGAATTCACCTGCCGTCCGGACCTCTGGCGCGATGTGTGGGTTTCAAAGCTGCGATTGCAAATCCCGCCTCAATACGAGAAGATAACCCGTTTTGAATTCATTAAAGAAACGGACTGATTTGATGGCCAAGCGGCAGAATTCTGCATCTCCTTCTTCCGGCAGCATTGCGCCGGCCAAGGGCAAATTGGGCGTAATGATTCCCGGCATGGGCGCCGTCGCCACCACCTTCGTCGCCGGCGTGGAAGCCGTGCGCAAGGGGCTGGCGAAACCGATCGGCTCCCTCACCCAGATGGGCACCGTCCGTCTCGGCAAGCGTACCGAGGGCCGCTCGCCCATGATCAAGGACTTCGTTCCCCTGGCCGCCCTCGACGACCTGGTCTTTACCGGCTGGGACCCGATTCCCGACGATATGTACGCCGCCGCGCGCCATGCCGGTGTGCTCGAGCGCGACCTGCTCGACCAGATGAAGCCCTTCCTCTCCGGCATCAAGCCGCGTACGGCTGTCTTCGACCAGGAGTGGGTCAAGAAGCTGCACGGCACGCACGTCAAAAAGGGTAAGACCAAGATGGACCTTGCCGAGCAACTGCGCGACGATATCCGCGACTTCAAAAAGACCAGCGGCGCCGACCGCCTGATCATGATGTGGTGCGCCTCCACGGAAGTCTTCGTCAAGGCGAGCGAAGTACACGCCACCATCAAGGGCTTCGAAAAGGGTCTCCAGAACAACGACGAGCACATTGCGCCCTCGATGATCTACGCCTACGCCGCGCTCAGCGAGGGAATCCCCTTTGCCAACGGCGCGCCCAACCTCACCGTCGATTTCCCGGCCATGCACGAGCTCTCGCGCCGCAACGAGGCGCCCATCTGCGGCAAGGACTTCAAGACCGGCCAGACGCTGATGAAAACGATTCTCGCCCCCGGCTTCAAGGCGCGCATGCTCGGCATGAACGGCTGGTTCTCCACCAACATCCTCGGCAACCGCGACGGCGAAGTGCTCGACGATCCCGGCTCCTTCAAGACCAAGGAAGAATCCAAGCTCTCGGTGCTGGAGCACATCCTTCAGCCCGATCTTTATCCCGACCTCTACAGCAAGATCTGCCACGTCGTCCGCATCAACTACTACCCGCCGCGCGGCGACAACAAAGAGGGCTGGGACAACATCGACATCTTCGGCTGGCTCGGCTACCCGATGCAGATCAAGGTGGACTTCCTCTGCCGCGACTCCATCCTTGCCGCGCCCATCGTGCTCGACCTGGTCCTCTTCATGGACCTGGCCAAGCGCACCTCCGAACTCCGTGACATCGGCATCCAGGAGTGGCTCAGCTTCTATTTCAAGTCGCCCATGACCCCTCCGGGCCTCTATCCCGAGCACGACCTGTTCATCCAGCTCATGAAGCTGAAGAACACCCTGCGCCACCTCAAGGGCGAGGAACTCATCACCCACCTGGGACTGGAGTATTACGACTAGATCCGAATCTGGATATCTGGTCATCTGGAAATCTGTTCATCCGTGCTCAGATGTCCAGATTTCCAGATGTCCAGATGATCGGCTGCAAGACGTCGAATTTTTCCGAATCCCGACATCCCGTCCTGCATCTTTCCCTCCATGCTTCGCGTACGACTGGCTATCGCGACCTGTTTGGTTTTCGCGCTGCTACCCGCGCTACTCACCGCCGCAACCGGTTCGTTCCGCGGAGTAATCGTTCGCGGTCCCGACGAGAATCCCGGCTGGATTTGGGTGAAGGGCGCCAACGGCATGTTGCGCAAGGTGGGCGTCAGCGGCGCGCGCGTGCTGTACGACAACGCGGTCGCCAACATCGATCGCGAGCGTCAGCCTGAGTTGTCGATGAAGTCCGGCGCCGAAGTCCGCGTCACCGCCAATCAGGATAGCGATGGGGAATGGCGTGCCTCCAAGATTGAAATCCTGAAGACCAAGTCCGCCGAGCCCGTTATCGAGCCCTCTCGCCGCAATATGGAAAACGTCCGCACCACGATTTGACCCGCAGCGAGGGGCCCTTTTATCGTTTAGCAACCGT
>DAISJI010000300.1:0-2498 GCA_036821585.1 Terriglobales bacterium | reverse complement strand
GAGATCCGCACCAGGCCATCGGTCACGCCCAGCTTCTGACGCCGCGCCGGCGGCACATCCCGGTGCGACGCCGTCGCCGGATGCAGCGCCGTGGTAAACACGTCGCCCAGGCTGGTCGCCCGCACGCACAGCTTGAGCGCGTCCATGAAGCGGAATGCCGCCTCGCGCGTGTCGTCCGCCAGCACAAACGACACCAGCGCTCCCGCGTACTCCGGCTTCAAAATGCGCGCCAGCCGCTCCGGACTCTCGCACAGCGCCGGATAGTACACGCGCTTCACTCGACCGTCCTTGGCCAGCGTTTCCGCAATTTTCCGCGCATTGGTGCACTGACGCTCGAAGCGCAGCGGCAACGTCTTTATTCCGCGCGACACCTCGTGCGCCTCCCACGGCCCCAGGATGCCGCCCACCAGCTTCATGACTTGGTACACGGCGTCATGGTCCTGCGGCTGCTTGCTGACCACGATGCCGCCCGTCACCGTCGCATGCCCGCTCAGGTACTTGGTTGCGCTGTGCACGACGAAGTCCGCCCCATGCTCCAGCGGCCGCGTCAGGCAAGGCGTCGCGAAGGTGCTGTCCACCACGAACCTCGCGCCGACTTCCTTGGCGATCGCGCTGCACGCATCCAGGTCGCAGACCTTGAGCAGCGGGTTGGAGATCGTCTCCGCCACCAGCACCCGCGGACGGACCTCGCGCGCCTTCGCCGCCAATTGCTCGGTGTCGGCAAAATCGGTCAGCACCGTGTTGACGCCGAACATGGAAAATATTTTCAGCAGCAAGCTCAGCGTCGCGCCGTACAGGTCCTGCGACGCCAGCACCGTGCTTCCCGGACGCAACTCGCAGGCCACCAGCGCCGCATGCAGCGCCGCCATGCCCGACCCGAACGCGCACGCGCCCGCTCCGCCTTCCAGCGCCAGCAAGGTGCGCTCCACCGCCGCCACCGTCGGATTGCCGTGGCGCGTGTAAACATAGCCCGCGATCTCGCCGGAAAACGCGCGATCCATGTCGGCCATGGAGTCGTAGGTGAATGTCGCCGACGCGTACACCGGCGTCACGGTCGGCATCCCGTTCGGTACCACGCGCGATTCTCCCGCGTGCACGGCGCGCGTCAATAGATCGGAAAACGGATCGTTAGAAGCCACGGCTCTCTCCTGGGTAATTCGTAATCGGTAATCAGTAACGAGGAACGTTCCGGATATCGCTACAACTGTATCGCAACGTATGCAGCAAAAGAGGAGTCGCCCGTGACGGCAACTCGAAATTGAAACGGAAACTGTTTCCTCGCCTTCCGATGTATCATCTTCGCCCATGGCTGCTCCATTGCTGACCATCGAGCAACGCCGCGAGTACGGCAAGTCGCGACGCCAGGTCGTACACCGCGTCGATCAGTGTGCGTGGCGCGCGGCAAAAAATCGCCCCGACCCCGTTGACCTGCTCGTCTCCGCCGCCCGCGACCGCGTCCCAGACCTGCTGCCCATCAAGTGGACACGCATGGCTGCATCGCCCTTCGGTTTCTTCCGCGGCGCGGTCCCAATGATGGCCTTCGACCTTGCCGCCGTTCCCGTCAGCGGCATCACCGTCCAGATTTGCGGCGACGCGCACGTCCGCAACCTCGGCGTCTTCGCCTCCCCCACCGGCGCGCTCGTCTTCGATATCAACGATTTTGACGAGACCATCGCCGGCCCCTGGGAGTGGGACGTGAAACGCCTGGCGACCAGTATTCTTCTCGCCGGCCGCGAAGCCGGTAATTCCGACAGCGCTTGCCGCGATGCCGTGCTCGCCTTCGTCGCCGAGTATCGCAAGTCGGTGGACTACTGCTCCCAATTGACCGCACTGCAGCTTGCGCGTTACACCGTCCACCGCCACGTCGAAGCCGGGCCGGTGATCGGAGTGCTGCAAAAGGCCGAGCGCGCCAACCCGCAGCACGTGCTGGAAAAACTGACGCGGGAAGAAGGTGCTACGCGCCGCTTCAAGGAGCAGAAGCCGCTGCTGACCGGCGTCCCCATCAAGACTCGGGACGCGGTGGTGGCGGCGCTGGACGCTTACAAGCCCACCCTCAGTCCCGATCGCCGTCACTTTATCGAGCTTTATCGCCCCGTGGACGTCGCGTTCAAGGTCGTGGGAACGGGTAGCGTCGGCACCCGCAACTACCTGGTTCTCTGCTTCGGCAACGGCCCCGACGACCCTCTCTTTCTTCAGGTGAAGGAGGAGCCGCCCTCCGCTTATGCCGCATATCTGAAGGACGCGCCGCTGCCACTCAACCAGGGCGAGCGCGTGGTCGTGGGGCAGAAGCTGATGCAGGCGCAGTCCGACATTTTTCTCGGCTACACCACGATGGATGGCCGCGACTATCTTGTCCGCCAGTATGCAGATTACAAGGCCGCGGTCGAGCCCACCGATTTGAAAGGTAGCGGCCTGACGGACTACGCCCGGACCTGCGGCGAGGTCCTGGGTAAGGGACACGCGCGCTCCGGTGACGCCTGCGTTCTGTCCGGCTACTG
>DAISJI010000299.1:0-2530 GCA_036821585.1 Terriglobales bacterium | reverse complement strand
GAGTTTGTCGAGTCGGTTCTTCCAGCACGTCGAACCCACGCGAGGAGATATTGGCCAGGTTGGGGTGCGAGGCCACCGCCTTGAACAACTCACTCCGGGTGTAGGCCTCGGAGGCGGCGCGATCTTGCCACGTGTAGACGCCGCCGAACGTGTTGCTGGCTGGGTCGGCAAGCCAAACCTTCGAAAGCAGGCCGGGCAAGTTGACGAATTGCGGAGCAAAGCCGTCGCAGAGCTTTTCAAACTCCGACGGTGTCATGTTGCGCAGATTGAAGTTCACGATCTGGATGTACATCGCCTCACCCCCATCTTGCGCGAGCAGAGTCGCGCAACGGGCCACCATCTTAGGCTGTTATTTTCCTTTTTGCTTCGAAAACGGCACGCATCGCCCAATATCGCCTGTTTCCACATGCACCCGCGAGATATGAGTAATCCAATCCATTACGCCCCGCGCCGCGCTCCCTATGGGATAATCCACCTTCGCGTGCGCATGGGAATCAAACTCGGATTGGCGCTATTGCTCTGCCTGGGCGCGGTGGCTTGCGGGTACAAGACCGGCGGACACTCGTCGCGGCTGCCGACCGAGGTCAAGACCATCGCCATCCCTGTCTTTACCAACCAGACGCAGAGTTACCGGGTGGAGCAGGTGCTGACGGCGGCGGTGGTGCGCGAGTTCGTCACCCGCACCAAGTTCCGCGTGCTGCCCGAGATTTCCAACGATGCGGACGCGATCCTGCGCGGCACGGTGGTGTCGGCGGCGGCCGCGCCCCTCACCTACGACTCGCAAACCGGACGCGCTTCGACCGCGCTGGTCACGGTCACCATGCGGGTGACGCTGGTGGACCGCAAGGGCACGGTGCTGTTCGACAATCCGAATTTCACCTTCCGCGAGCAGTACCAGGTATCGCGCGAGGTGTCGAGCTTCTTCGAGGAAGACGCGCCGGCGCTGGACCGCCTGGCCCGCGACTTCGCCCGCACGCTGGTCTCGAGCGTGGTGGAGGCGTACTGATGGGAATTGGAAATTTAAAATTTGAAAATTGTAAATTTGAAAACTTGGAATTTGCCGCTGCGAACGGCGACTCCGTAAATTTCAAATTCTCAAATTTCAAATTTCAAATTTCTTCCTGCCTCCGAGGTGGGCGCGGATGAAAAGTTTCGCCGCCACCCAGCGCTTCCTCACCGACGTCGCCGAGCACAAGCTCAAGCCGATCTACCTGCTGGCCGGCGATGAGGGGTTCTTCCGCAAGCAGTGCCGCGATGCGGTGCTGCAGGCGCTGGTCCCGGCCGATCTGCGCGACTTCAGCCTGCACGAATTCGACCTGGCGGAAACGCCGCTGGTGGAAGTGCTGGACGCGGCGCGCACGCCGTCGCTGATGGCGCCCTTCCAGGTGATCTTCGTGCGCGGGGTGAAGGCGCTCTACGGGCGCGGTTCGCACGACAAGGAATTCGCGGCCATCGAGGACTACGCGAAGAACCCGAACCCGGACGCGCTCGTGATCTTCGTCGCCGACCACATCAGCATTCCCGCCGACGTCCGGCGCATGGAGTTGCAGGACAAGGACCGCTACCAGCGCATCCGCGAGACGCTGGGCGAGTTCTGCACCATCATCGAACTGGCGCGCGTGGAGGAAGGCGAAGCGGTGAAGTGGGCGATCGAAACCGCCGCGGCCGAGCAGGTGAAGATGGACCAGGACGCGGCGCGCGAACTGGTGGACGCGCTCGGCGGCGACATGATGCTGGTCGCCAACGAACTGGAAAAGCTCATTCTCTACGTGGGCGAAAAGAAGAAGATCGCGCTCGGCGACGTGGAAACGATGGTGCTGGCGGCCAAGCAGCGCTCGCTGTACGAGCTGACCGACGCCATCTCCGCCCACGACCGCATGAAGGCCCTGGCGGTGCTGGACGCGATGCTCTCGACCGGCGACGGCGACGACGCCGCCATCGGGCATCTCTATATGCTGGCCAAAACCTTCCGCCAGATGCTGGTGATTTTTGAAAAGAAGGTCCGCGACTCGCGCGCGCTCTGGCAGGCGTTGTGGCGAGGGTTCGGAGTACCTCCCTTCGCCGCCGAGGACGTGCTTAAGCAGGCGCGGAGATACAAATCCCGTCGCGAGTTGACGCGAGCGCTGCGGCTGATCGCGCGCGCCGATTTAGACCTGCGCTCCAATCCGCCGAGCAAGCGCCTGGTACTGGAGCGCCTGGTGCTGGAGTTGGCCAGCGAGCCGAAAGTGTTCGAGAGTTCGTGGGAGCAGCAGATGTTGGGAATATAACGGGCTCCGGGCTACGGGCTTCGGGCTTCAGCTTCCGGGCTTGATATCTATGGCGCGCCCTTTTTGGAAGGTGACGATCATCGGTTTTCCGCCGTTGGGATACTTCACGGTCTTCGAGCTCGAGTCGCCCGGTTCCGGAATGCCCATACCGACGGCAAACGCGGCCTGGTATTCGTTCATTCCGTTGGTCACTTCGTGGCGCGAGATCGCGTCCCAGGTTTCGGCCGTCCAGAAGTTGTACAGCTCGCGCGGGTCCTCGTAGA
>DAISJI010000298.1:0-2535 GCA_036821585.1 Terriglobales bacterium | reverse complement strand
TTGAGCTGGATGGCCTGGTCCACCACGTCGGGCACGAATTCGGAGCGGCGGAAAATATTGACGATGTCGATCTTCTCCTTCACGTCGAGCAGCGAGGAGTAGCTGTCCTCGCCGAGAACGTTTTCGACGGTCGGGTTGACGGGCACGATGCGGTAGCCCTGCGACTGCATGTAGGCCGAAACGCCGTGACTGGCGCGTAAGGGGCTGTCGGAGAGGCCGACGACCGCGATGGTCTTCGATCTCTTCAGCAGTTCGGTAATTGGATCCGTAGTCGTGGTGTTCAAAGTGAACTCCCTAGCCCTAGTTGAGCGATTTAGCGATTGGTGATTGAGTGATTTGGCGCACAGCCTAATGTCAGGCTGCACTCGACCAAATCGCAAATCACTCAATCACTAAAAGGGGGACTTCTTCTCGGTCCGTTCCTGGTGCATCTTAGTTGCCAGCTTGCGCACCGTCTCGGACACGTTCTTGTTCAAAGATAGCGCTTTCAGGTCCTGGTTCATCAGGTTCTTGGCAAGGTTCAGTTGCACGTCGAGCGGGCAGCGCGGGTTGCTCACCAGCGCGCGGAGGACGTTGTACTGCTTCATGTACCTGCGTTTGCCGGCGATGCCGCGCAGCACGCTCTCCTGCACGTTCTTCATGCCCGCGAACATTTCGACTTCCTGGTCGGTGACCTTGGACGACTCCAGCACCGCCGACGAGACCAGCTTGGCGCCGTCGCGGATGAGGATAGAACGGTCCTCCTTGCTGCCCTTCATCGCCAGTTGAATCCGTTCGCCAACCGTCATTTTCGAGATTTTTTGCAGGGGCGACATGCGGTCCTGCGCCGCCTTGTCGTCGGCCACCTTCTGCACCGCTGCCGCATCGGCGACTCGCTTGTCCTCGACTACCTGCGCGGCAGTGGCGGCTACTTGCGCGGCCGCTTCGGCTTCCCCCTCGGCCTGCACCAGTTCAAAGGCCTTCCCTTCCTCGGCGGCGATCTCGTGTCCATGCTCGGCGAGGAATTTCGCCAGGTCCGCTTCCGCATCCGGATCGGGCACCGCTTCGCCTGTTTCCGCGGAGATCGTTTCTCCCAACGCCTCGAGCGCCTCGTTTATCTGGACGTGCTGCGGCGGCGTGAGCGCCGGGTTCGAGGTCAGCGAGTGCAGGATGTTGCGCGCGCCGAGGACGCGGGGGCTTTGCAGCATCTGCGCAACCAGTGGCGCGGAGTGCTCCTGCGCCAGTTGCTGCAAGTCCAGCTCCGGCACCGACGGATTTTCCAGGAGCGCGGGCACCAGCTTGGGACGCCGGTTTTTCGGGTTCAGAAAATACGCGATGATGTCGAACGGCGTGGTCGGATCGGCGCAGACGCGGTACGAGGCGGCCTCATCCCATCCGGCCAGGGTCATGCGGGCCTGCTCGCCGAAGATGGCATGCGAAGAGAGATAGACGAGGATCTCGATCATCTCCTCGGCCGGAAGCGCGAGCGCCCCTTTGGAGGCGGTGCGCATCAGGGCCGCGGGCACGGCGGAATTCCGAATCAGTTCGATCATTCGCGGCATGGATTTTTTCCTCTGCCTCCGCAGCGCGATTCGAGCTCGTTGACCACGCGTTCCAGTTCGGCAATCAGGCGGCGCCGGCCTGATCCGCTCACCGAGTCATCCTGGTGGCGCGATTCGGCGTGCTGGAAGGCGTCCACCAGCGCACGGTAATACCACAAGCTGCCGTCCTTGCGCCCGCTGAAACGGTCGAAGCATACATCACCCGACTCGTGGTGGTCGGTGAGAATGGCGCGCGCATTGTGGACCTTGTCGGCGACCGATACCAGGCGCACTTCCGGATCGGCCTCGTGCTGCACGTGGTGGATGTAGGCCACCTTGCGCTCGCACCAGGGCGCCTTCTGAAGCGGATCGACGGCGTCGGAATCGGTGCAGCCCATCACGATCTTGGTGACGCGCTTGCCGAATTTCTTCTCGATCTCGTCGCGCCGCGGCAGCCCGCCCTGGTCTTCGACGGCATCGTGCAGGAGCGCGGCGATGGCCATGTCCTCGTCGCCGCCGTTTTCCAGCACCAGCGACGCGACCCCGAGCAGGTGCCCGATGTAAGGGATGTCGCGGCCCTTGCGCGGCTGCTCGCGGTGCAGGTTGTGGGCGTAGACGAGGGCGTCGTTGAAGCGGTCGCTCAGCGGCTTGGTAAGAATACGGTTGGGCATCGAATCGCCTGCGCCTTATGTGGTACCGCAGGTGTGGCCGTCACAGCAAGTTTTTCCGCGCAGGCCGTCCCATCCCTCGCGGACAATAATGGGAACCATGATGAGCGCGGCCACCGGGTCGGCCCACCACCAGTGCAGCGTCGCGTTCAGGACAAGTCCCACCAGGAGAATGGCGGACAGGTAGGCGCAGAGGTCGGTCTGGCGCGAATCAGCCTGCATGGCGCCCGAATTCAGTTCGCGCGCGACCTTACGCTTGGCCCGCGCCAGCAAGGGCATGGCGACGAGGGACGCGGCGGCCACGCAGATGCCGAAGATGGATTCCCTCGGCGCTTCGCGATGCAGCA
>DAISJI010000297.1:0-2582 GCA_036821585.1 Terriglobales bacterium | reverse complement strand
AGGCGGTATCGTCTCTGTGGCACTTTCCGTCGACTGGCCTTGACGCCAGCCTCCCGGACGTTATCCGGCACACTGCTCTGCGGAGTTCGGACTTTCCTCCAAGATCGGCTTGCGCCGCTCTCAGCGACCGTCCGGTCCGACTGCCAACATCGTCATTATATTCGATGTCACCGCCGTCGCACCGGCCCCGCTAAGGTCGATCGGCAATTTTGGCCTCGCCGGCGACTTCGTGGTAAACCCGCAGGATGCGCTGCACGGAATCCTCCCATGAGAAGCGCTGTACCTGCTCGTAGCCCTTCTGCTTGAGTTTCTCGCGCAATCCCTGGTCCACCAGCACGTGATGGATGGCGCGCATGATCTCGAAGACGTTCTCAGGATTCACCAGCACAGCGCCGTTTCCGACCACTTCCGGCAGCGAGGATGTGTTGGACGTGACCACCGGCGTGCCGTGCGCCATGGCTTCCAGCGGCGGCAGACCGAAACCTTCGTAGAGGGAGGGAAAAACGAAGACCTTGGCGACATCGTAGAACGTGCGCAACACTTCAATCGGCACGAAGCCGAGAAAGCGGACATCGTTCTGCACGCCGCTTCGGATCACGGTGCGCCGCAGGTCGGGATGGCGGGAAACTTCGTCGCCGATGATGATCAGTTTCAGGTCGGGGAATTTGCCTTCCTTTTCCAGTTCGGTCTTGAGCGCCGAAAATGCCTCGATGATGCGGATGATGTTTTTGTGCGGGCTGATGCGGCCGGCGTAGAGGATGAACGGGTAATTCGTCTGGTAGCGCTCGGCAATGAACTCGCGGTCGGCGTCGTTGGCGTGACCCTGGCGGAAGCGCTCGTCGATGGCGTTATAGATGACTTCCACCTTCGAGTCGGGAATCTTGAACAGGCGCTGGATGTCCTTCTTGGTGAACTGCGAGACGGCGAGAATGCGCGCGGCGTGGTTCAGTACGTGTTGCGTGCAATAGCGGTGGAGCGCGCGGCGGGCGCCGCCTCGGTTCTCGGCGCGGTACATGAAGTCGAGCACGTCGTGCACGGTCACCACGTAAGGGCAGGGCAGGTACAGGGGCGTCCACAGCAGGTGCGGGATATGAACCAGGTCGCAGCGGTAATAGCGCAGGACCTGGCGGAAGCCGAAGTATCCGCGGTAGGAGGTCTCGTCGGCGCTGAAGGGAACGATGTGGAAGTTGTCGGGCAGGCGGCCGATTTCGCGCACGCGGTCACGGCCCCCAATGAGGAAGTAGTCGCTGTGCTGGTCGATGCGGCCGAGGATCCGCACCACGTTACGGATGTAAGTCCCCACGCCGAAGTCCCGGATGGGACGGATGTCGATGGCGACGCGCATGCGAAAGGCTAGTCTATCGCGGACGGCTACTGCGCCTCGGTGAGAATTGCCCGAAAACGACGGCACGAGTATGCTTTCGGGTTCGACATATCGAAGCCGAGGTCAGTATGCGCCCTATTCGCATTTTCGCTACCCTTCTGCTGTTGACGTCGTTGTGCCTGGCGCAAGGCGCGCCGGCCAAGAAGTCCACCGAGAAATCAAACCTGCCGACCATTCCGGTCTTTGACCAGTCGGCGATGGACAAGAGCGTCAATCCCTGCGAGGACTTTTACAAGTACTCCTGCGGCGGCTGGATGGCCAAGAACCCCATCCCGTCCGACCAGACGACCTGGGGACGCTTTAACCAGTTGTCGGAGCGCAATCGCGACATCCTGCACGACATCCTGGAGCGCGCGTCGAAGGGCGGCGCGAACCGCACGCCGGTCATGCAGAAGATCGGCGACATGTACGGCTCCTGCATGGACGAAACCAAAGTCAATGCCGCCGGCGCGAAGCCGATCCAGCCGGACCTGGACGGAATCGCGAAGGTTACGGACCGCAAGAGCCTGATCGCCGAGATCGCGCGGCTGCACCGCAGAGGCACGGCCGCGCTCTTCCGCTTTGGTCCCACGGCCGACCTGCATAACTCCAGCATGACGATCGCCGGCGCCGACCAGGGCGGAACGTCGCTGCCCGACCGCGATTACTACCTCAAGGACGACGCCAAATCGAAAGAAACGCGCGAGAAATATGTCGCGCACGTGCAGAAGATGTTCGAGCTGCTGGGCGACGCGCCGGACAAAGCGCAAGCGGAGTCGAAGGCAGTGATGGACATCGAGACGCAGCTTGCCAAGGCGCAGATGGACCGCATCGCCATGCGCAACCCGGCGAACCGCGACCATCCGATGACGCGCGCCGAGTTCCTGGCGCTAGCCCCGAATTTCGAATTCGAGACCTTTCTCGCCACGCTGGCGCCGCCCGCGTTTGAGAAAGTCAACGTCGGCAACCCGGACTTCTTCAAGCAAATCGGGCCGCTGCTGGACTCCGTCTCGGTGGACAACTGGAAGACCTACCTGCGCTGGCACCTGCTGCAAGGCGCGGCCCAGTGGTTGTCGGAGCCGTTCGTTACCGAGAGCTTCAACTTCCGCGACAAATTCCTGGGCGGGCAGAAGGAGCAGCAGGCGCGCTGGAAGCGTTGCGTGCGCCTGACCGACGCCACGCTCGGCGAAGCTTTGGGCCAGCCGTTCATTAACGAGAC
>DAISJI010000296.1:0-2610 GCA_036821585.1 Terriglobales bacterium | reverse complement strand
GCTGATCAAGACCGGCGAACGCGCTCTGCTGGCCCAGGCCACGGCAGCGGATTAGTCGTCAGTCGTCGGTCATCAGTCGTCAGGCTGGTGACCGGAGGCGGACGCAGGGGATTTGGTTCCGGCGAATTTGCTCTGAAGTTGCCGGAACAGAAGATGGATCGGTCGTTCCTGAAGACTGACGACTGATGACTGACGACTTGTTTCAGAGCCGAAACGCGATCACGTAACGATCGCCATCGGAGGCTACTTTGTACCGTTCGAGCCCGTTTGATCTCGGCAACACGATCGCTGACTTCGACGCCATCCGCATCAGCCTCGCTTCTCCGGAAAAAATCCGGAGCTGGTCGCATGGCGAAGTCACCAAGCCGGAGACGATCAACTACCGTACCTTCAAGCCCGAGCGCGACGGCCTGTTCTGCGCCCGCATCTTCGGTCCGGTCACCGACTGGGAGTGCCTGTGCGGCAAGTACAAGCGCATGAAGCACCGCGGCGTGATCTGCGACAAGTGCGGCGTGGAAGTCACGCTCAGCAAGGTTCGCCGCGAGCGCCTCGGCCACATCGAGCTGGCCTCGCCCTGTTCGCACGTCTGGTTCTTCAAGGGCCTGCCCAGCCGCATCGGCCACCTGCTCGACATTTCGCTGCGCGATCTCGAGAGCGTCCTCTATTTCGAGGCCTACGTTGTCGTCGATCCCGGTGACGCGCCGGTCAAGGACCATGAGGTCATCAAGGAAGAAGCGAAGCTGCGCGAGCTCGACCAGCAGTTCCGCCCCACCGGCTTCAAGGCCATGATGGGCGCGGAAGCCATCAAGGAACTGCTCAAGCGCGTGGAAGTGGAAGAGCTCTCCGGCGAGCTGCGCGAGAAGATGAGGAACGAGACCTCGATGCAGAAGCGCTTGAAGTACGCCAAGCGCCTCAAGGTCGTCGAGGCCTTCCGCAAGTCCGGCAACAAGCCGCAGTGGATGATTCTGGACGTGCTCCCGGTCATTCCTCCGGAGCTGCGTCCTCTGGTTCCCCTGGATGGCGGCCGCTTTGCGACCTCCGACCTGAACGACCTCTACCGCCGCGTCATCAACCGCAACAACCGGTTGAAGAAGCTGATGGACCTGCACGCTCCCGAAGTCATCGTGCGCAACGAAAAGCGCATGCTTCAGGAAGCCGTGGACGCGCTGTTCGACAACGGACGCCGCGGACGCGTGCTGCGCGGCGCCAACAATCGCCCGCTCAAGTCGCTCAGCGATACCCTCAAGGGCAAGCAGGGACGCTTCCGCCAGAACCTGCTCGGCAAGCGCGTGGACTACTCCGGCCGTTCGGTCATCGTCGTCGGTCCGGACCTCAAGCTGCACCAGTGCGGTCTGCCCAAGAAGATGGCGCTCGAACTGTTCAAGCCGTTCATCTATCACCGGCTGGAGCAGACCGGCCACTGCACCACCATCAAGCAGGCGAAAGAAATGGTGGAATCGCAGGAACCGATCGTTTGGGACATCCTCGAAGAGGTCATCAAGGACCATCCGGTCCTGTTGAACCGCGCTCCCACGCTGCACCGCCTCGGCATCCAGGCATTCGAACCGGTGCTGGTGGAAGGCAAGGCCATCAAGATCCACCCGCTGGTCTGCACCGCGTTCAACGCCGACTTCGACGGCGACCAGATGGCGGTGCACATTCCGCTTTCTCCGGAAGCGCAGATCGAAGCCAGCGTGCTCATGCTCGCTTCGCAGAACATCCTGTCGCCCGCCTCGGGTCAGCCGATCACCACGCCCACCCAGGACATGGTCCTCGGCATGTATTACCTCACGAAGGCCAAGCCGGGCGCCAAGGGTGAGGGCCGCGCCTTCGCCAACATCGACGAAGTGCTGCTCGCGCTCGAGATGGGTGCGGTTGAAACGCTCACCCCCATCCGCCTGCGCTACAGCGGTGCCGTGATCGACCTGGTCTCCGCTTACGACGATCAGGACGTCACCCACACCGAGCCGGTGCACCTGCACCGCCAGTACATCCAGACCACCGTCGGCCGGGCCATCTTCAACGACCACCTGCCCGAGCAGATGCCGTACGTCAACGGACTCATGAAGAAGAAGGGCGTGGGCGCGCTGGTGAACTACTGCTACCTGCAATTCGGCCTGGAGACCACGGTCGGCATGCTCGACGAGATCAAGCAGCTCGGGTTCCTGTACGCCACCAAGGCCGGCCTCTCCATCGGCATCGACGACATGGTCATCCCGGCCAGCAAGAAAAAGCTGGTGAGCGACGCCGAGAAGCAGGTCGTGGGCGTCCAGCAGCAGTACCTGGACGGCGCCATCACCAACGGCGAGCGCTACAACAAGGTCGTTGAAATCTGGTCGTCGATCACGGAAAAGGTGTCCGACGAAATGTTCAGCGCCATGGAGCAACTGGACAAGACGGGCAACATCAACCCGATTTACGTCATGGCCGACTCCGGCGCCCGCGGTTCCAAGCAGCAGATCCGCCAGCTCTCGGGCATGCGCGGTCTGATGGCCAAGCCGTCGGGCGAAATTATCGAAACCCCGATCACGGCCAACTTCCGCGAAGGCCTGAACGTGCTGGAGTACTTCATCTCCACCCACGGCGCCCGCAAGGGCCTGGCCGACACCG
>DAISJI010000295.1:0-2649 GCA_036821585.1 Terriglobales bacterium | reverse complement strand
TTTTCATTTCGGGAATGCACGCCCACGATTTTCGTCTTCGAAATCACGATTTTCCTTGCGCCCTATATCCCACCTGCTAGCATTCTCCTGTGAGGATCCCGAAGGGGTGTCTCCACGAATGCCTGCCTCTCCCGGCGGGCATTTGCTCTTTGACAGCAAGTTTTCTTGGGACTCTTGGGATATTCCAGCCAAACTCTTGGGATACCCAAGTATATGGCTCGTAAGCTGCTGATTCCATTGACTCGAAGTGGGGAAGGGTGGGGTAACTCGGCGATTACTTACACTTCTCGCCAACGGCCTACCCGATGAACACCACCTTGGGTTGGAAGAGCGTTCCCGCGATGCGCGCCGCGATGCAGACCAGCTCCGTCTGCCCGGCGAACACTTTGATCAGGCGGGCGCGCGACATGTCCGGCAGGTTGACCGGATTCCCGTGGCGGATTCGGTCCACGTTCTCTTCCGTCGCAGTCACGCACGGCATCTCGGGTAAGACGCTGCGCGGGTGAACCATCACCTCGGCGGCGCGACCTTCTTTCATGGCGGCGTCGAATTGCTCGAGCGTGACGGCCTGCGCAATGTCGAATTCGGCGACCGCGGTACGACGCAGCGATGACAGATGGGCGCCAACGCCGAGCTGCCGGCCCATGTCGTGCGCGATGGAGCGCATGTAGGTTCCCGAGGAGACGCGGGCGCGAAAGCAGGCGCGGTCGCCTTCCAGTCCCATAATTGCGAATTCCTCGACTTCGACGGTCACGGGCTCGAGCACTACTTCTTGCTTCTTGCGGGCGAGCTTGTAGGCGGGGACGCCGGCGATTTTCTTGGCTGAGAATGGCGGAGGAGTCTGCTGGATCACTCCTTGGAACCTGGCGGCGACTTCCCTGACCTGGTCTAACGACACCGATACCTCATCGCCCCGGCTGAGGGCAGCCGGGACCACAACGGCAACCGGTTCTCCGTCGGCGTCGTAGGTGTCGGTAGCGAAACCGAATCTGATTTCGCCTTCATAGGACTTGCCGGCGCCGAGGTAGAACTGCGCCAGGCGGGTGAACTTGCCGAGGACAAGCGGAAGAACGCCAGTGGCCATCGGGTCGAGGGTGCCAAGGTGTCCGACGGAGCGCTCCTGGGCAATGCGGCGGACGCGGTTCACAACGTCATGTGACGTCAGGCCCGCGGGTTTGTCGATAACCAGTACACCGTTCATGGGTCGTTCTGCTATGTTGGATGGTTCTTAGCAGGCGGTCAAATTTCTTAAATCCCACCCTAGCAAACCCGGCTAGGGTGGGCCACCCCAATACGCAGGGTGGGGCACCCAACATCCATGATTCCGATCCGCGACGACGCCCCGCGCTACAGCACTCCGTACGTCAACTATTTCCTGCTGGCGCTGAACGTGGTGGTGTTCCTGGCGATGTGGATCGGAGTGCCCGCACCCCAGGAACAGGTGGTAAGCGTATTCGGATTCCGCCCGGTGCGGCTGACCGCACTCTTCGTCGGACATCAGAGCGCGGTGGGGATCGCGGGCATCGTGACCATCTTCACCTCGATGTTCATGCACGCGGGGTGGATGCACCTGATCGGCAACATGTGGGTGCTGTACATCTTCGGCGACAACATCGAGGACTACCTCGGGCATTTTTCCTACCTGCTGTTCTACCTGGTTTCGGGTGTGGCGGGGACGTTGCTGCACACACTGCTGAATCCGACGTCGGCGGTACCCAGCGTGGGCGCCAGCGGCGCGATTGCCGGCGTGATGGGCGCGTTCTTCATCCTGTTCCCTTCGGCGCGCGTACTGACGCTGGTCCCCTTCCTCTTCGTGTTCTTCATCTGGCTGCCGGCGTGGGTCGTGCTGGGATACTGGATCGTCACGCAATTTCTGAGCGGGGCGGCGACGTCGATTGCCAACCAGACCGGCGGCGGCATCGCTTTCTGGGCGCACGTCGGAGGATTCGCAGCCGGCATCGCGCTGATCAAGCTCTTCCCTGCCAAGCGAAGAAGGTTCCGGTACGACGCGTGGTAGCAGTTGCCAGTTGTCAGTAACCAGTTGCCAGTTCTTGCAAGAAACGCAAGCTATAAAACTCCAGAAGTGGGCGAGATGCGGATTTCGTCGACAGATGAGTTCTCCGGCAGCAAGAGCGCGTTGACAACGGCGGTGGCAACGGTGTCGGGCGAGAGCATGCGGTCGCGCGGCGCGTCGGGCATGAACTGGTTCCAGATGTCGGTCGCGGTCGCGCCGGCCATCAGCGCTATTACGCGAATGCCTTTGGGACGGCATTCCTCGCGCAGGACGTTGGTGAAGCCAAGGGTGCCAAACTTGGCGGAGCAATAGGCACTCTCCTGCGGAAAGACCTGGACGGCGCAAATAGAAAGGTTGTTGACGATCGCCCCGCCGCGCGGCATCAGCGGCAGGGCGGCGCGGGTACAGAGAAAAGTGCCGAAGAGGTTGGTGTCGAGCACGTCGCGAAAAGTCTCGACCGGCATGTTCTCGACGTCCAGGAGCGCATGCGCGTTCCCGGCGTTGTTAATCAGGATGTCGATGCGGCTGAAGCGCTGGCGGACGGCGGCAAAAAACTCGTCCACCGACTGCGGGTCACGTACGTCGCAGCGATGGACGAGAGCATCCGGGAATTCAGTCGTCTCGATCGTGCGGGA
>DAISJI010000294.1:0-2679 GCA_036821585.1 Terriglobales bacterium | reverse complement strand
GGTGGCCGCGCGCAAACTGCATGAGGCAGGGAAGCGCGTGTCGGTGGTGCTGCTGGCCGATCCCGCGGACGTGAAAGGCGATGCCGCCGCCATGCTGGCGCGCATGCCGGTGAAGCCCGTGATCGTGCGCAATGAGCAGGAACTTTCGGGAGATGCGGCACGAGCATGCTTCGATTGCGACTTGCTGCTCGACGCGGTGCTGGGGACCGGATTCACGCCTCCGGTCGAGGGCCTGTACGCGGCGGCGATCGAGCGCATGAATACTTCGCGAGTACCGGTATTCGCGGTAGATATTCCGTCCGGAGCGAATGCCGATGCTTTAGCGCCGGAAGAGCACCTGCGCTGCCGTGCCGATGCGATCGTCACCTTTACCGCGCCGCGTCCGGCACACGTGTTTGGCGACCTGACCCGCGGGGAGATTGCGGTTGTACCGATCGGCTCGCCGGCGGAGGCAATGCAGTCGTCGCTCAACCTCGATGTGATCGCATGGCCGGATATTGCACCGTGCTTTGCGCTCAGGAAACCTGACGCGAACAAGGGCAGCTTCGGACATGTACTGGTGGTTGGCGGATCGCTGGGAAAATCCGGAGCGGCTGCAATGGCAGGCATGGCCGCGCTGCGCGCAGGCGCCGGGTTGGCGACGGTGGCGACGCCGCGATCGGTGCTGGCGCAGGTGGCAGGCTTTGCGCCGGAGTTGATGACCGAACCGCTGGCCGAAACCGACACGGGCACAATTTCCGCCAGCCAGTACGCGCGCATGGACCTGATCGTGGAGGGCAAGACCGTACTCGCACTGGGACCCGGAATCACGCGGAATGCGGAGACGGTCGAGTTCATCCGCGCGGTGGTGGCCAAATACGCGCTGCCACTGGTGATTGATGCCGACGGATTGAATGCGTTCGAGGGCTGCGCCGACAAGCTGAACGGCAGCAAGCGGCCGTTGGTGCTGACCCCGCATCCGGGCGAAATGGCGCGCCTGACGGGGCTTTCGGTGAAGCAGGTTCAGCAGGACCGCATGGGCACGGCGCGGCGCTTTGCCCGCGATCATCACTGCATCGTGGTGCTGAAGGGCCATCGAACGCTAGTTGCGGAGCCGGACGGACACGTCTGGGTGAACATGACCGGGAATCCCGGCATGGCGACCGGCGGCACCGGCGACGTGCTCACCGGGTTAATTGCCGGCATGATTGCGCAGTTCCCGAACGACCTGGCGCGGGCGGTGTGCGCGGCGGTGTGGCTGCACGGTGTTGCAGGCGATCAAGCGGCCACGTTTTCCGAGCAGTACCTCACCGCGACCGACCTGCTCCGCTATTGCTTCGTGGACGCCTACGCGAGGCAGCGCTTCGAGTTGGAGCTGTTCGTCAGCATCCATGACCTCGGGCTAAGATGGTCAGCGTGGACGCGGTAATCACGCATTCCCCCGAAGAGACGATAGCGTTCGGACGGCAGCTCGCCGCGCGACTTGCGCCCCCGAAGCTTGTCCTGCTGCGTGGCGACCTCGGCGCGGGCAAGACCACGATGGTGAAGGGAATCGCCGAGGCGTTCGATGCAGCCTCGCAGGACGACGTCACCAGCCCAACCTTCACGCTCATCCACGAGTATCGCGGGCCGAAGGTGACGGTGTTCCACATCGATCTCTACCGCATTGACACCGAAAGAGAACTGGCAACGCTCGGCCTCGACGACTACATGCGTGAGGATGCGGTCCTGCTGATTGAGTGGGGAGAGAAGTTTCCGCGGTTTCTTCAAGAGCGCGACGTGGAGATTGCGATTGAGAGGGTGGGAGAAAACGATAGGAAAATCAATTTGAAATTTGAAACTTGAGAATTTGAAATTGAAAACACCGGAGACACGGGCATGCCGCGCAAATTTCAAATTCTCAAATTTCCAATTTCAAATCCTTAGAAGCCCATGATGTTGTAGCCGCAGTCCACGTAGAGTATCTCGCCGGTCACGCCGCTGGCCAGATCCGAAGCCAGGTACAAGGCGGTCTTGCCCACCTCGGCCGCTTCCACGTTGCGTCCCAGAGGCGCGCGTTCGGCGTGACCCTTGAGCATGTCGCTGAGGCCGGAAATCCCGCGCGCGGCAAGGGTTTTAATCGGACCGGCGGAGATAGCGTTGACGCGGATGTTCTGCTTGCCCAAGTCCCAGGCGAGATAACGCACGGTACATTCCAGCGCGGCCTTGGCGACACCCATGACGTTGTAATTCGGCACGACTTTCTCGGCGCCGTAGTAGGTGAGGGTGATTACCGAACCGCCCTCGGTCATGAGCGGGGCGGCAGCGCGGCAGAGCGCGATCAGCGAATAGACGCTGACGTCGTGCGCGATGCGGAAGCCTTCGCGCGAGGTCTCGACGAAAGGGCGCCTGAGTTCCTCGGCGGGGGCGTAGGCGATGGAGTGGACCAGGACATCGAGGCGGCCGTAGCGCTCGCGCAGCTTGGCGAAGAGTACGTCGATCTCGCCTTCGACCGAAACGTCGCACTGCAAGCCCTCGGCGTTGGGCAGGTCTTTAATCAGGGCGGCCGCTTCCTGGGCGAGCCGCTCATTCTGATAGGTGATGACCAATCGCGCGCCCGCCTGCTGAAGTTCCTGGGCGATGGCCCACGCGATCGATCGTTTGTTGGCGACGCCGAAGACGACGGCGACTTTGCCCTCGAGGCTCAATGGCATTCGTTCT
>DAISJI010000293.1:0-2724 GCA_036821585.1 Terriglobales bacterium | reverse complement strand
CCCGATTCAAGGTTTACGAGTCACCGATTGCGGATTACTCTGCCGAAGTTTTGCGATCTGCTTCATGTGGTGCTTCGTATGCGTCAGGTGAAACTTCCTCCACTGCTCGATGGTCAGCGGCCCGATCACCGGATGCGGCACCCGCGCGCTTCGCCCTCTCTTTCGCTCTACCTCGCTCAGCACCGCATCCATTTCCTTCAGGTTGCTTACGATCGTCTCCACCGCCCGCGATGCGTCCGTCCCCTGGGGAACCACCATCTCCGGCGCCTTGCGTCCGGAAGGGAAGTACCCGATCTCCACCACGATCAGCGCGGACAGCCGGTCCTTCAGCGTCCGTTTCTGCACGCCCGCTCCAGCGCTGGCCAGCACCCGCTGCATTCCTTTCACCGTGCCGGAAAACGTCAGCGTCAGGTGCTCCAGGATGTCGCCCGCGCTCCATTTTCCAGGGGGATGCCACGCCAACTGCTCCGCCGACATGCCCTCGGTCGCTCTTTGAATCTCGTCCAGCGTCTTTTGCAGGCACGAATCCATTCCTTGCTCCCTCACGTCCATTATGATGTTGGGTCCAGAAAGGTTACTTCATGAGATCGATCCGCTTCGCGCTCGCACTTATTTTTCTCGCCGTACTCTTCGCCTGCAGCAGTGACAAGGCGCCACAAGCGGCGAAATCCGCCGAGCCCGCCAAGGCCGAAAAGAAAGAGCCGCTTCTTTACACCGGCCGCGAAGCGTTCCAGCAGATGTACCTCTCGGCGCACCTCTGGGCCGTCGACGCCAAGCCTTACAAGCTCGAGTCTGTCTTCAACCAGGAGAGCAACGGTCACGAAGGCAAGGCCACGATCTGGCGGAGCGGGTCTGCCTCGATCTCCCGCCGCGGACTCAAGTCGTTCCTCTGGTCGGGCAGCCGTCTTCCCGACGCGCCTTCTTCCGGCGTCTCCTCCGGCGTGGAGGACACCTACAACCCCAGCAACAGCTCCACGCTGGCATTCGATTTTGGATTTCTCAAGGTAGATTCGGATAAAGCGTACGAGACGGCGCTTAAGCACGGCGGCGATAAGCTGATCAAGGCGAATCCGGAGCAGCCCGTCTTCTACGTCCTGGACTGGAACCCGCGCGAGAACGTACTCACCTGGCACGTTATCTTCGGCGCCGACCTGGAAGCCGCCAAGCTCCGCGTCGCCGTCAACGCCTCCACCGGCGAATACATCCGGGTGGAGAAATAGCCTGTGGCCTTACGCCGTAAGCCTTGCGCCTACTTCTTCAATCTCTCGATCCCGCTCTTCGCTTCCGCCGCAAACTCGCCCGCGGGCAGAATCTTCAGGTACCCCTGGTAGTTCTTCACCGCGTCGTCCTTCTTGCCCAGGTTCTCCTGCGATTGCGCCAGCCGGAACGTTGCAATCGCATCGTTTGGCTTCCACTCCAGGGCCTCGGCATAGCGTGATTCCGCCGCGCGGTAGTTCTTGCGGCTGAAATAGAAATCGCCGACCTCGACATTCTTTGCCGCCTTATGCGGATCGTAGGCGTGGAACTCCGTGACGTCGCTCGGCATGTCGGCGCCTTCGTGCGTCATGTCGTCCGGCGGCGGCGTCAGGTCGATCTGCGTGTCCCGGCTTGAGCTCTGTCCCGCGGGAGCTTCCGAGCGCGGCGGAGCCTGGTTCTTCGGCATCCGAGATTGCGCCTCTTCCGCGTCCCGCTTTTGCTGCTCTTCCGCCTCTTTCTCCTGCGGATTCTTGTCCCAGCAGCTTTCCTTGCCGCCGATATTGGCGCAGTTCGGCTTCGCCCGGTTGAGCACCCGCTTCAGTTTCGACGGCGGCTTCTTGTCCGTTTTCTGCTCGTCCGTCTTGGGCTCGTCCGGGCTTTGCTGCTGCTGTTCTTCGGCTGTTTGCTTGGAGGAAGAAGTATTGGAAGAAGAGGAAGAAGTTGCCGGTTGTCCCGCCGACGGCTGGGGCTGCGGCGCCGACGGCAACTGCTCCTGCGCCCACGCACATGCCGCTCCCATCAGGAGCGCCGCGCCCACCGATCCCAACCCACGCAACGACATCGTATCTATTCTAAACACTCTCCCCGCTCCTCAGTTGCGCCCAATTTTGTTCGCAGTCTCGCCGGTCACGCTGAATTGAAGCAATGTCATTCTGAGCGATGACGTGGCGACAAGCGCGCGGCCTTTTGTTGGTGGTTGCCCGACCCAGCCAGGTTTCGCCTTCAGCGCTTGCGCATGACGATCTCGGTGCCGCCGCGGCGGATGTCCACTTCGTCCATCAGTTCGTTGATGAGGTAGATGCCGCGGCCGTGCTCGGAATAGACGTTCTCACCCACCACCGGGCTGGGAATGGCCGCCGGATCGAAACCCTTGCCCGGGTCGCGCACGATGATGATCATACCGCGGGTTTTGTCGCAGGCCACGCAGCACTGCACCTGCTTGGTGGGATCGTTCTTGCAGCCGTGCATGATGGCATTGGCTAGGGCCTCGCGCAGCGCGGTTTCAACCTCGAACTCCTTGTCAGGGGCGCACTGCATCTCCCGGGCCGTGGCCATCACGCCGTCCACCAGGGGAGAGATAGCCTTGGGGTCGCACTGCAAGGTGATGTTGAGGCGCAGGATGAGCTGGCTGGACTCGAATTCGCACTGCGGCATTTCGCTGGGCATGCGTGCGGCTCCTCCACCGGGGAATAACGGCGCATCTCCATTGTACGGGAAGCGCAAATACAGGTCCGTGGATTCCGCGCG
>DAISJI010000292.1:0-2727 GCA_036821585.1 Terriglobales bacterium | reverse complement strand
ATTCTTCATTCTTAATTATCTTTTCTCGATGGGCACGTACTTCTGCGGGTACGCGGGACCCTGGTAAGCGGCGCGCGGCCGAATGAGCCGGTTGTCGCTCAACTGCTCCATCACGTGCGCGGTCCAACCGCTGACGCGCGACACGGCGAAGATGGGCGTGAACAGGTCCACGTCAATGCCGAGTGTGTGATACGTGGATGCGGAATAGAAGTCCACGTTCGCGTTCAGCTTCTTGTCGGCGTTGATGTACTCCTCGATCTTGCGCGAGTATTCGAACCACTTGCCCTGCCCGCTGGACTGGCCCAGCTCCTTCGACATCCGCCGCAGGTGCGTGGCCCGCGGGTCCTCGGTGTGATAGACGCGGTGCCCGAAGCCGGGGACTTTCTTCTTCTGCGCCAGCATCCCCTTCACGTATTCGACCGGGTCGGCGCCGTTCTTGTCGATCTGCACCAGGATGGCGAATAGGGCTTCGTTGGCGCCGCCGTGCAACGGCCCCTTGAGCGCGCCGATGGCGGAGGTAATCGCCGAGTGCATGTCCGACAGCGTCGCTGCCGTAACCCGCGCCGCGAAAGTCGAAGCGTTGAGCTCGTGGTCGGCGTGCAGGATGAGCGCGATATCGAGTGCGCGCTCGGCCGTCGGCGAAGGCGGCTCTCCGTTGAGCATCAGCAAGAAGTTGCCGGCATGTGAAAGATTGCGGTCCGGCTCCACCACGTTCTTGCCCTTGCGGATGCGGTCGTAGGCGGCGACGATCATCGCGATCTGCGCGGTCAGCCGGTACGACTTGTGCAGGTTCGCCTCGGGCGTATTGACCTTTTCCTCGGGATCGTAGAAAGCGAGCGCGGAGACCGCGGTGCGCAGCACGTCCATGGGCAGCGCGTGGCGCGGTATCTGGCGCAGCAGGTTGATGATGGAGGCGTCCAGCTTGCGCTCCTCGGCGAGCGTCCGCTTGAACTCATTCAGTTCCGCGCGCGATGGCAGCTTGCCGAACCAGAGCAGGTAGCAAGTCTCTTCAAACGTGGATTTATCGGCGAGCTCGTGGATATCGATGCCGCGGTAGGCAAGAACGCCGCGGTCACCGTCGATGAAGCAAATGCCGGAAACGGCTGCGACAACTCCCTCGAGCCCTTTCGGAGTAAGAATGCTGGTTGACATAATTTCCTCGCGAACTTATGGATGCCGCACGCCACGCAGACGAAGCGCGCCTGGCGCCAAGACCGGGCGCTCCGCTCACGATTACAAAATTCAAGGACAGTTACAGGCAGACGGCGGCACCGCAACCCAACCTACGTTTATATCGCATCTGGCGCGGGGTTCCAAATCAGGAACCGCGGGGTCCCTGGCGCGCGCCGGGTTGGCACGTGACGGGGTGCTGCGCACATCGCATTGTGGCGCGGGTCACAGCCCGGACGGACGTGCGCGGGGTAAGGTCAAAGGTTTGCTGAATCGGGCAGTACTCTGCCCAGGAGTGTCTCATGAAGCGGTTTGTAGCCCTCGTAATCGGCGTCTGCCTGTTGGCCGGCGTATTCGCGCTGGCCGATGAAGGCATGTGGCTGTACAACGCGGTACCGAAAGACAAGATCAAGGCTAAATACGGGTTCGAGATCACGCAATCCTGGCTCGACCACCTGCGGCTCTCGTCGGTGCGCCTGGGCGCCTCGGCGTCGTTCGTATCGGCCGACGGCCTCATTTTCACCAACCACCACGTCGGCGCCGGATGCGTGCACAACGTATCCACCAAAGAGAACGACTACATGCAGGTAGGCTTCTACGCCGAAACGCAGGCCAAGGAGCCGAAGTGCCAGGGCATGGAGGCTGCCGTCCTGGAGAACATCGAGGACGTCACCGCGAAGGTAAGCGCCGCGGTGAAGCCGGAAATGAAGCCGGCCGAGGCCTTGCAGGCGCAACGTGCCGCAACCGCCGCCCTGGAGAAGGACTGCACGGTCGCGCCCTATCGCTGCGAGGTCGTTAGCCTCTATGCGGGCGCGCTCTATCACCTCTATAAGTACCGCCGCTATTCCGATCTGCGGCTGGTATTCGCGCCGGAATACGACGCCGCCTTCTTCGGCGGCGATCCCGACAATTTCACCTATCCGCGCTTCGATCTCGACATCACCTTCCTGCGCGCCTACGAAAACGACCGGCCGGCAAAGATCGAGCACTTCCTGAAGTGGTCGAAGACCGGAGTCAAAGATGGCGAACTGGTCTTCGTCAGCGGCCACCCGGGCTCGACCGGACGCCTGACCACCTTTGCGCAAATGGAGTACTTGCGCGACGTGCAGTATCCACGCGGGCTGAAGTCGATGGAGCGGCGGATCAAACTGTTGAAGGCCTTCGGCGCGCAGTCGCCGGAAAACGCCCGCATCGTCGAGCGCATGGTCTTCGGCCTGGAGAACTCCTACAAAGCAACGGTTGGCTACAACTCCGGGCTGCTTGACAAGGCGTTCATGGTCAGGAAGCAGGCCGACGAGAAGAAGATGCGCGACGCCGTTGCCGCCAACCCGAAACTGAAAGCGGAATTTGGCGACCCGTGGACCGACCTGGAAAAGGCAGTCGCCATCCAGAAGGAAATGGGCGTTCGCGCAGTGTTCGCCGAGAGTACATTCGGCGCCGGCCTGCTGACTACAGCGCGTACGCTGGTGCGTGCCGCCGACGAGAAGCAGAAGCCGAACGGGCAGCGCATGCGCGAATTCCGTGACACGTCCCTGCCTCAACTGGAGCGCCGGTTGT
>DAISJI010000291.1:0-2735 GCA_036821585.1 Terriglobales bacterium | reverse complement strand
TTCCCGCATTTTTGGGAGGGAACCTTCGGTTCGGGCAGGGCAATTCTCACGCTGCGCGACAGCTACCGCACCGATCTGAAGGAAGTGCAGCGCGCGATGGATGTCAGGTACGTCCGCTTTCATAACATCCTTCACGACGAAGTCGGTGTGTACGACGAAGACGCGCAGGGTAACCCGATTTACAACTTCTCTTACGTGGACCAGATCTACGACGGCCTTCTGGCTGCGGGAGTGCGCCCGTTTGTCGAGATAAGTTTCATGCCGAAGAAGCTGGCGGCGCGCGATGCCCCGCACCCGTTCTGGTATCACCCCAACGTCGCTCCGCCCAAGGATTGGGGCAAATGGGAATTGCTGATGGAGCGGTTTGCGCGTCATCTCGTCGAACGATATGGCGAGAGCGAGGTCGCGCAGTGGTATTTCGAAGTCTGGAACGAACCGAATATCGACTTCTGGGCGGGTGAGCCGAAAGAGGCCACTTACTACCAGCTCTACGACACGACGGCGCGGGCGCTGAAGAAAGTGAGCCCGAAGCTCCGTGTCGGAGGCCCCGCCACGGCGCAGGCCGCCTGGGTGGATCGCTTCCTCCAGCACTGCGCCCAAAATAATGTGCCCGTGGATTTTGTCTCCACCCACGTTTACAGCAACGACCGTTCTGAAGATGTTTTCGGCACGCACGAACAGATTTCGCGGGACAAGATGGTCTGCCGCGCGGTTCGAAAGGTGCACGACCAGATCCAAGCGTCGGCGTGGCCGCAGATGCCGCTGATCTGGAGCGAATTCAACGCCAGCTACAAGAACGAAACGGAGGTCACGGATACCATTTACATGGGTCCGTGGATGGCAAGCACCATCAGCCAGTGCGACGGGCTGGTGGACATCATGGCCTACTGGACGTTCTCCGACGTCTTCGAAGAACAGGGTGTCATCAAGCAGCCGTTCTATGGCGGCTTCGGACTCTTGGCGGAGCGCGGGATTCCCAAACCGTCGTTCCATGTGTTCGCCTTGCTGCACCGCCTGGGGGACGAACGCATTCCTGTCGATTCCGACTCGGTCCTGGCGACGCGGCGGAAGGATGGAACGCTCGTCGTCGCGGTCTGGAATTATGCGCCGCCGGGTCCGGAGGGCGCTCCGAAAACCGTGTCGCTACGGTTAACGGGGGTGCCTTCGAATGCAGGAGTAACGATTTCGCGCGTGGATGCAACGCACGGAAACGCGCTGCTGACGTACCAGGAAATGGGACGCCCGGTGAGCCCCACGGCGAAACAAATTGAAGAGCTTCGGCGCGCCACGCAACTCCCGCCCGCCGAGCGCACGAACCTGGCAAACGGCACATTTCAGATTCAGATCCCGTCGCACGGGCTGGCGCTGCTGGAAATCAAGTAAGCTCTCGATATGAGATCGGGACTGACGCGCCGCGAGTTGTTGTTGCTGCTGGGAAATGCCGCGCTTGCCGTCCCACTTCTCGGCAGCAACGCATGGAGTAGCGATCCGCGGCCGCCAGGAATGTCCCGGGCGGACGAGGAGCTGCTCGATGACATCGAGCGCACCGGCTTCGCATTCTTCTGGGAGCAGGCAAGCCCCAATACCGGTCAGGTGAAGGACCGTGCGTTGGCGGGCGGCGGCGATACGCGGCGGATATCGAGCATCGCGGCGACCGGCTTCGGACTCGCAACATTATGTATTGCCGATGCGCGCGGATACCGGCCCAGTCAACAAATTCGGGGACGCGTCCGCAAAACTTTGAAGTGGCTGGCGGAGAAAGCCCGGCATCAGCACGGTTTCTTCTTTCACTTTTTCGATATGGAAACCGGGGAGCCCGCCCGGAACACCGAAGTCTCCTCGATCGATACTTCCATTCTTTTATGTGGCGTTCTCACTTGCCGCCAACACTTTCGGGATCCGGAGATCGTGGATTTTGCTACCAGGATTTATGAGCGCGTCGAATGGCCTTGGATGCTGAACGGCGGCGATACGTTCTCGATGGGATGGCGGCCGGCAACGGGTTTCATCGCAACGCGCTGGGACACATACTCCGAGCTGATGATGCTGTACCTGCTGGCCGTGGGGTCGCCGTCGCATCCGATTCCGGCGAATCTCTGGAACAATTTCAAGCGCCCGCTGATCGACTACGAAGGCCTGCGCTACGTCAGCACACGCGCGCCGCTGTTCATCCATCAGTATTCGCATGCTTTTTTTGACTTTCGCAACCAACACGACAAGTACGCCAATTACTTTGAGAATTCAGTAAACGCAACCCGAGCGCACAAGAAATTCTGCTTGTCGCTGAAAGCCCGATTTCCGGATTACAGCGAAGATCTTTGGGGAATCACCTCGTCCGACTCGGCGCACGGATATGTTGCGTGGGGCGGACCGCCCGAGATGGGTCCGATTGACGGCAGCATCGTTCCGTCGGCGGCAGGAGGATCGCTGCCGTTCTTGCCCGATGAATGTATCGATGTGCTGCGCGCGGTCCGCCGCAGGTTCGGGCCGAAGGTTTGGAAACGCTATGGCTACGCCGATGCGTTCAATCCGGTGAACGGCTGGATGGATGCGGACGTGGTCGGAATCAACGTGGGCATCATGGTGCTCATGGCCGAAAACCTGCGCAGCGGACTGATCTGGAAGACTTTCATGGCCAATCCCGAGGCGCAACAGGCGATGGAGAAGGTCGGGTTCGTGCGCGCGTGATTTCCATGCTCGTGCCGCACTTCCTCGACGCTCTCGGCTGTCGTGCC
>DAISJI010000290.1:0-2741 GCA_036821585.1 Terriglobales bacterium | reverse complement strand
TCTGGAAGCATTTTGCCGAGCACTGAGCACTCTGCACTGAGCACTCGTCTTGGGTGTAGAATCCGCTCAAGAGATGTGGGTGAGTTCGCAATACCCCAGAGAGGTTCCCTGCCGCATGAATCTTCCCCAGACCCTCGGACAGCTCCGGCAACACCACGATTTTTCCGAACCGCGATTGACAGCGCGCCGCGTCAAGGACGAGATGCGGGAAAACCTGATCTGCAAGCTGCGGCGCAAGGAAACGCTTTTTCCCGGCATCGTGGGCTACGACGATACAGTGGTGCCGCAAATCGTGAACGCCGTCTTGTCGCGGCACAACTTCATCCTGCTCGGGCTTCGCGGACAGGCCAAGAGCCGCATCCTGCGCGCGCTGGCTTCCCTGCTCGATGCACACACCCCGTACGTTGCGGGATGCGAGATCCACGATAGTCCGTATGCGCCGATCTGCCGCCGCTGCCGGGAACTGGTCGCCGAAAAAGGTGACGAGACGCCGATTGCGTGGCTCACGCCGGACAATCGCTACGTGGAAAAGCTGGCAACGCCCGACGTCACGATCGCGGACCTGATCGGCGATATTGACCCGATCAAGGCGGCGAAGGGCGGGCACGAACTGTCGAGCGAGATGACGGTTCATTACGGACTGCTGCCGAGGGCAAACCGCGGGATCTTCGCCATCAACGAGCTGCCGGACCTGGCGGGAAAAATCCAAGTCGGGCTGTTCAACATCATGCAGGAAGGCGACGTGCAGATTAAGGGGTATCCGATCCGGCTGCCGCTGGACGTGGCGCTGGTGTTCAGCGCGAACCCGGAGGATTACACGGCGCGCGGGAAGATCATCACGCCGCTGAAAGACCGCATCGGCAGCGAGATTCGCACGCATTATCCGGCGACGGTCGAGGAAGGCATCACGATCACGGAGCAGGAGGCGTGGGCGAAGCGCGACGGCTACCAGTTGCACGTGCCGAAGTACGTGCGCGAGGTGATCGAGAGGATTGCGTTCGTCGCGCGCGAAGATAAGAAAGTCGATAAGCGCAGCGGCGTAAGCCAGCGACTGCCGATCTCGGCGTTGGAGAACGTGATTTCGAATGCCGAGCGCAGGGCGATTGTGCACGGCGAAGGGCTGGTGGTACCGCGCATGAGTGACATCTACGCGGCACTGCCGGCGATCACGGGCAAGCTGGAGCTGGAGTACGAAGGCGAGATGAAGGGCGCGGACTTCGTCGGACGGGAGCTGATCCGCACGGCCATCGCGAATTCGTTTGACGAGTACTTCCACGGCGCCAACCTGCAACAGGTAGTGCAGTGGTTCGACCTGGGCGGAAGCATCAAGGTGCCGGATACGGCGGCTGCGGTGGAGGTGCTGGAAGAGCTGAAGGCGATCCAGGGATTGATGGACAAGTTGGGCGCGGTCGGAGTGAATCCGAAGGACGCGGCGGAGTTGCAGGTGTCCGCGGCGGAGTTTTTGCTGGAAGGCCTGCACGCGCACAAGCGCATCGGACGCAACGAGGAGCGCGTGTTCACCGCCGGCGAAAAGCAGGCGCGCCGGCCGGAAGTGAGCGCGGGACACGATCGCGAAGAACCTCCGTTTGGAAGGTCGAGGCGGGGATTCAATTGAGGTAGGTCGTAGGTGGCAGGTCGTAGATCGGGAAGAACATGAAGCGGGTTGTTTACACCAAGTACGTGCCCGACCCGGCGAGCGAGATGAGCATGGAAGACCTGCTCAACGCGCTCTCCGACTACCTGCTGCAAAGTGGGTTCCAGGACTCGTGGGGCATGTACGAGATGCGCGACCCGGAGCAGACGCTCGAGGAACTGCGGCGGGCCATCGAAGAAGCGCTGATGAACAGCGACATGCTCGACGAACAAATGCGCGAGCAGCTTCAGCAGATGCAGGCAGAAGGCGCCTTCGAGCAGATGGTGGAGCAGATCATCGAACGCATGGAGCAGGAGGGCTACGTCACCATCGACCGGCCGCATGATCCGACGCAGCAATCGTCGGTCGGCGGACAGGTGGGCCAGGCGCGCGAGCAGGCGAAATTCGAAATCACCGACAAGAGCCTGGACTTTCTCGGCTACAAGACGCTGCGGGACCTGCTGGGGTCGCTGGGAAAGTCGAACTTCGGACGGCATGACACGCGCGACATGGCGACCGGCGTGGAAGCGAGCGGCGCGTCCAAGACTTACGAATTCGGCGACACGCTGAACCTGGATATCACGGCAACGCTGGCCAACGCCATCCAGCGCGAGGGCACGAAGGTCCCGCTGAACCTGGAGTATTCCGACCTGCAAGTGCATCAGTGCGAATATCAGTCTTCGTGCGCGACGGTGCTGATGCTGGATTGCTCGCACTCGATGATCCTGTACGGCGAGGACCGCTTCACGCCGGCGAAGAAAGTAGCGATGGCGCTGTCGCACTTGATTCGGACGCAATATCCGGGCGACACGCTGTCGTTGATCCTCTTCCACGATTCCGCCGAGGAAGTTCCGCTCTCACAACTGGCGCGGGTGAAGGTTGGGCCTTACTACACCAACACGCGCGAGGGACTGCGGCTGGCGCAGCGCATCCTGCAACGCCAACGCAAGGACATGAAGCAGATCGTGATGATCACCGACGGGAAGCCCTCGGCGCTGACCCTGGAAGACGGCCGCATCTACAAGAACGCCTTCGGACTGGACCCACTGGTGGTGAGCGAGACGCTGCAGGAAGTGTCGAAGTGCAAGCGCGCGGGCGTGATCATCAA
>DAISJI010000289.1:0-2753 GCA_036821585.1 Terriglobales bacterium | reverse complement strand
CCTCGGGAGGGGGCTGCACGCGCCGAGGCTACCGCGTTAGCACCCGGCGCGTTTCGTTTTTGGGGAAGAAATGTGAACACTTCACTACCGTCGCGTCGCACTGGAACGTGATGCCTGAGGACGAATCGGCGCTTCACCCGTGCCGAGTATAGGAGACCGTACCAGGTGAATGGGAAGCCCAGAACTGGTGGCCCATGTACAGAAACATACATTCAGATCTAGAATATTGAATAGGCCAGGAGACGCTCGATGAGTCCCAAGGAATTGGTCGAAACAGCTTTGCGCATCCTGACCGCCTGGACTGATGGGCGCAAACCGGCTTCAGCCGATCTGAACACTCTCAAAGAGGCGTTCTACTATGCCGCCATGTCCGCCGTAGGGCGCTGCGATTCGGAGAGAGCATCCTGAGATGGTCGGAGAATCCATCGTGCAAGAATTTCTCATGGCGTCAATAGTTCTCTGCACCTTCGGCAGCATGGTGTCGGTTTACGAATAGATCCACCGCGGCAGATCGGCCCCTCCGGCCTATCGAGAGTAACGAACAGCACCGCCGCGCACGCGAAGCTCGATAGGCATCAAAGGTGCAAGGCTCCAGAAGTATAAGGAGCATTTCTATGCAAAGCAAGATCGAGAAGACAGATCCCGACAAAAAGTATCGGCGCGTCCTGGCGGCGAGCACACTGGCTGGAGACAGCGTGCGGAACTCTGCGGGCGAAGACCTTGGCAAACTCGACGAGATCATGATCGACATCCCATCCGGCAGGGTAGCCTACGCGGTGCTGTCCTTCGGCGGAGTTCTGCGCATGGGAAACAAGCTGTTCGCGGTGCCGTGGAGCGCGCTCAGGGTGGACGAGGACAAGAAGTGCTTCATCCTGGACGTGGACAAGACAAAACTGGAGAAGGCTCCTGGTTTTGACAAAAGCAAATGGCCCGATATGGCCGATACCACCTGGGGATCGGAGGTGTTCCGGTACTACGGCGCCACTCCATATTGGGAAGACCGAAAGTGAAAACGCTGCGCGGCGGCGGTGGACTGTAGCCTTGCCAGAGAAGAAAACTACCCGACAGGTGCGAAAAGCCAAATCTCCATCGACGCAGGCAGGTGAATATGTACGCGAAGAGATCGAGCACGTGCGCGAAGGCAAACACGGGGCGCGTTCGGCCAAGCAGGTGATCGCCATCGGACTATCCAAGGCGAGGCGGGCGGGGGTGAAACTGCCACCCCCGCCGGGGAAGAAGGCGCCGCAAGCGACCGGTCGCAAGCCGAATCCCACGCGATCGCGGGCGGCGCACCAAGCCCTGGAGGGCGAGGGCACGGCGGCGGCGTCGCATGAGGCGCTTTCGCGCCAAGCCCACAGCAGCGCGCAACGGCGGGGGAGCGCAAATCGGCGCGGGGCCGCCCAGAAGGCGGTGCGCACGAAGGGAGCGGCGGGTCGGCACGATGCCGCGGTGAAGGCGGCTCGGACGCGGGACGCCTGAAGTGACGGCCTTGAGATCCGGTTCGGACTCCGGGAGCGTTACATCCCAGCAACGTGAATTTTCCCAGTTGTCAAGAAACATAACGATCAAAAGCCTGCCCGTACCCGCTGTACCCGGATGAGATCGGCCCCAGCGTCCCTGGTGGAGACAGGTAATCCCAAGTAGTAAAACGACTTAGCACGGCCGTACCCGCGAGACTGTTGTACCCGTCGTTATTCGGGGAAGTTGGGGAGACTTTCTGGAAGGCCGTTGCCGGTGTTGCCGGGCCTGCGGTCTCCCGCTGGTGCGCCCGGTACCCTAACCACACCTACAGTACTGTTCCGAAGGCCGTCGTGCCCCAATACTTGGTGTCATGGATCGTCCGAGCGAACGACGGGTGCGACTGCCGAAGGAACCCGGGCCGGATCGCCGAGCCAGCGTCCGCTTTCCCCTCACCCTGGATGTCCGCTACTCCGTCTCGCACCGCCGTGCGCCGCTGGAAACGGGCTCGGGCCAGATCATCGACCTAAGCAGCTCGGGGCTCCGCTTCGCCGCCCAGGGACCACTGGAGCCTGGACTGAAACTCGACGTCGCCATCATCTGGCCGGTCCTGCTCGATGAGCACGTCCAACTGCAACTGGTCGTGACGGGCGTGGTCGTCTGGAGCAGCGGAACCGAGACCGCACTGCGAATCCAGCGGCACGACTTCAGAACGCGGCGTGTGGGACTGAAGGCCGCGTCACCTCAAGAATCGGACGGCCTAAGCGTGGCCGGGGTTAAAGCGGTCAATGCCGATGCAGTCGGGAGTAGTGAGTGCAGTACGCGGCCCACAGGGTCTTCCTCTTCTTGCTGAATCAGTTCGTCAACCGCGTGAGCCCGCGAGCGCTGTGGGCTTCACCCGCCTTTAGGCTTGCGGCAGCAGCGGCTGGCGCCCTCTGAACTGGCCCAATCTGACCAAGAGAATGTCCAGACGCCAAATGCGGGTCCGTAGCGCATCATCATGGGAGCGACACTTGCTTTCGGCGTTTCTGTGTTGGTGGAACCAACGGTTCGGCGGGTGAACGCGAAATTCGGCACTGGTTCATATTTTGAAATATTCCTGAGAATACCAGCACCGCCGCGCTACTATCTCCACATGGAAATGAAACTAGTGGCGGGAACGATCCGCCATCTACGCGCGCGAAGGGAACTGGTTGCGCGGTTGCTTGCCAAGGTCCTCGCAAAGCTCGGTCATATCGGTGATCACGATTTGGAGCGGTACCACTTGGGCATGGTGAAGGACGAAGCCGAACTCG
>DAISJI010000288.1:0-2813 GCA_036821585.1 Terriglobales bacterium | reverse complement strand
GGCAGGTTTTCCGCCGTGCAGATTTTCCTGAGTTCGCCCACCGACCACTCGGCGCCGAAGTTGTAGAACTCTTTGTAGGGCTGCTGGAGCAATTCCAGCACCCGCGCGGATTGCGGATCGCTCCTGGCCGGCAGGCTCTTGCGCACCTCCTCCAGCGGGACGCCGCTCAGCTTTACCGTGATCAGGCAGCGCACGTTGCCCGTGTGCAGGGATAGCTGGTCCAGCCCTTCCTTCAAAATCTTTTTGCGCGCCTGCAGGACTTTTCTTTCACCCACATTGTGCAGTAGCTGCATGTATTTCTCGAACAGTACCCACTCATTCACCAGGAGTGCGACTTCCGCGGAGCTGAAGCATTTCCAGAAAGCGACGGGATAACGCAGGGAGAGAAACCGTCCGAGCATGAAGGCGCCCGCTTCGTAGCCGGAAATGTGCGCGCCGGCGCACTTGCCCAGCGCCCCCTTGAAGAAGCGGATTTTTCGGTCGAGGGTCAGCATTTCGAAGACGTTACTCTGGCCCAGGTGGTCGCCGATATCGCTCTTCAGTACCTCTTCGATGTAGAGGCCTTCCCGTTCGTCGAACCAGCCGTTGACCAACTGGCGGGCGTCTTCCGGCTCCCCGCGCAGTTCGAAGTTCACCAGGCGCGTGACTTCGTTCAAGGTGGCAATATGGTCCACGGTGAGCCCGCGCACCAACTGCTGGTAGTAGCGGTAGGCGTAGGCGACGGAGGCGAACATCTTTTCTTCTTCCGGGTCCATCTCCACCGGCTCGCCCCGCATGTAGCGCAGCAGCCGGGCGGGCGTGTACTTGGCGCTGCCCCGGTAAACCGTGTGGCGGCGCGAGGAAACGGTGATCCAGTCGCCTTGGTGGAGTTCGCCGCCGGAAGAATTCACCAGCCGTCCTTCGGGATGGAGCACAACGCCATACTTCTCCAGGTTGAGAAGCGCGGGGATACCCAGGCTCTGGCAGATGGTGACCACATGCACGGCGGCCGAGGTCAGGCTGAGGATGGCGTCCACCTCGCGCATCACCACCGTGTCGGTGGGAACAAACGTTTTCTTGCACAGGCAGACCTTTTCTCCCTGCGTCTTGGCGGTCAAGGCAGCGTCGCCGGTGAAATAAACGCGCGCCGAAACCGCGGAGCGCGGCAGCACGCTGACGCCGCTGGAGAAGCTCGTCAGCGTGCTGAAGGCTTCCTGGTCAATCGTGTCGCTGGTGAGCTGCTTGAGGTGGTAGGGACGGATCAGCTCGGTGACCCGCTGGCGCGAGATCGCGCCCGATTTGTGGAGATCGACGACGGCGGTGAGCGCGGCCCGCCCCGCGATGCCGGTCTCGTTGAGTTGCAGCAGTGCGAACCACTGGTAGCGCGGCGTGGCCTCGACCGCGAACTCGATGGTCACCGGACACTCGAACTCGCGTTCCAGTTCCGGAAGCTGCGGTACAAAGTGGTACACGGCGGGGAACGTGTCCTTCACCGCTTCCCGGTCCGCGAAGGCGGTGGTTTGAATCTCCGCCGTTCCGGTCATCATTTCTTCGCCGAAGATGTTGCGTGCGGTCTGCAGCTCCATCCCCTCGCCGGTCTGGGTATGGCGGCTGTACAAGACGCCGGCATAGGCGCTGTCGTGGCGCACGGTGCAGACCATCTTCTGCAAAATCAGGCTGGGGGAGTACTCGTTGCCGCGGCAGAGCGTGGCCACCAGTTCAAAGTTTTCCTCGTAGTGCTTCAATGCCAGGCGGGCGAAAAACGCGGCTTGATAAAACGGGTCCTCGATGAGCCGGCGGTCGATCTTGCGGACCATATCGGACCAGCGGTCGATCAGTTGCGAGACCTGCTCCGGCGCCAGTTCCGAGGTCACCGCACCCTCGCCGGCTGTGTCCTGATCGAGCGCGTTGGCGAGGTTGCGCAGGTTGTTGAGGAACATCTTGCGGGCGCCGATCTGGCCGTACATGTCTTCCAGGCGGGCCAATGAGCGCTCGGTGATGCCGACGTTCAGAAAGGTGTCCATCACGCCGGGAATGTAGCTGGGCGTCGCGCAGCGCATGGCGAAGGCCAGCGGGCCGCCCGCTTGGAGCGACTGCATGGTGAGCACTTCCAGTTGCGCGATCGCGTCGCCCAGGTGGCGCTCCAGGTTGGCCGGCCCGTCGCTGTAAGCTTCCGCCGTGAGCACCACAAAATCCGGAACCGGATAGCCCTTCTGGGTGAGCTTGAGCAGGACGAATCCCTTTTGGCTGATGTCGATTACGGAGTGTGCCTCCGGGCTGGTACTGGGCACGACAAAGCGCGTTTCGGCGGGTGGCGGTTGTTCCGACGGAGTCGTAAGCCAGGGATATTCATTGAGCGCGGCTGCCAGTTCGGCGGCCGCGCGGGTATCGCCGCGGCGCGCCTCCAGGATCAGCCCCAGATAAGTTTTCGCTAGCCCGTAATCGTGCTGGCTCAGCAGGGGGATGTCCACGTCGCTGACTACCACGCTGCCGCTGGCGCCGTCCTCCAAGTGGAAATCGACCACCGGCGGCCGGTACACCGGCGAGGAGGGGACCGGTGAATAGCGCTCCTTGCGAAAACGGCGGCTGTGCTGGTTAAAGTAATTGCCACGCATCCGGAAGTCGCGGATTGTCCCATGTGGCTCGGGGTGCATCGCTGGATTCGCCGCCTGCACTGGAAAATACAGAACCGGGCGTTCGATCTTTGCTCACTCCCATGAACGCCGTTTAACGTACACGGTCATGAGGGTCATGAGACTCTCTGGTGGTGAGCCTTCCAAACGCCCGGTACACCTATAGCGTACTCGCGCCGTTCTCACAGTCAACCTCCGCCG
>DAISJI010000287.1:0-2821 GCA_036821585.1 Terriglobales bacterium | reverse complement strand
CATGTATTCCGCACAAGTTCTGGACCACTTCGAGCATCCCCGCAATGTTGGCGAACTGGAGAACGCGACGTCCAGCGCGCAGGTAGAGAATCCGGCCTGCGGCGACGTCATGCAGCTTTCGTTGCGCATCACCGACGGACGAATCGAGGAGATCCGGTATCGCGCCAAAGGATGCGTGCCGGCGATCGCCTGCGGATCGGCGCTGACGGAGATGGTCGCGGGCAGAACGATCGCGGATGCGCGCAAGCTGCGCCGGATCGAGTTGGTACTCGCCTTGGGCGGATTACCGACCGCGTCGCTGCACGCGAGCCACCTGGCGATCGACGTTCTGGCCAAGGCGCTGAACCAGGTCCCCAGTCGCAAATAGGTCGAAGCTACCGCTTCGCGGGTTGATAAACGGTCCAGCCACGCTCGCGTGCGACCTTCTCCAGGTCGGCATTCGGATTGATCGCGAACGCCCGTGCCCCCAATTCCATCATGGGGAAGTCGTGCATGGAATTGCCGAAGACGGCGTCGGGAGTGCGCGGCAGGAGTTCGTGAACAGCTTCCACCTTGCGCTCATCGGTAGGGACGCGGACCAGGCGGTCGGTGGCCACCCCCTGTTCAATTTCAACGCTGGCGGCAATCACCCGCTCCGGTGGAATCGCGAACCAGCTTGCGCCGGCGTTGACGACCCATTGGTTGGTGGATGAGATGACCCATACGTCACAGTTTGCCTGAACCAGACGCCGCGTCAGCTCCTGCATCTCGGGAAAGATCTTCGCCCTGATGCGTGTCTCGAAAAACTCGAGGGCAAAACGCGCCATCCATTCGGCGGAAATCCCCTTGTGGATCGTGACCATCTCGCCGCAAATGGTTTCTTCGTCTACACGGCCGGCGCGGTATTCGGCGTAGCGCGCACGGGCCCAGTGGTCCACGTCGGAGGGGATAATCGCGCGCTCCAGTTCCCAGTAGAAGAACTGCTCGCCCGAGTCGGCGTCCCAGAGCGTGCCATCGCAATCGAATACGGCAAGTCGCGGCTTTAGGTCGAGAACAGAGTCGATAAATTGCTGGGCAGACGCGGGCAAGGCAGAGGTCATCCGTTCAGAATCCGCTCGTAGTCTTCGGGGGTATCTACATTCCAGACTACCAGGGGATCTCCGACCTCCAGATAGCGGATGCGCTGCTGGTTCGCGTGTTCCACGTCGCGCGCAGTGGAGTCGGCGGGCGCGCGCAGGAAGGCTTCCATCATTTCGCGCCCGACCAGGAATGGATGGCCGTGGCGGCCTTCAAACTCGGGCACCACCGCCCACATGTCAGGCAGCGAGTCCAGGAACGCCTCTTTGAGCGTCCGCACCGTTTCACGTTCCGGCGCCGGTCTGTCCACCAGCGTGACCATCGCCGCGTCGCGCCCGCGGTTCAGGACTTCCTGAAGCCCGATGCGCAATGACGAAAACTGGCCTCGCTCCGGATGTGGATTTAAGACCAGGGACGCACCCGCCGCATCAACGACGGGGGACAAGCGTTCCGCGTTTGCCCCGGCGACAACAATGATTAATTCGGTGTCGGCCAAAACCTGCATTGCGCTTTCCAGAAAAGTGGTGCCGAGCCAGGGAAGGAGGGCCTTATCACGGCCCATGCGCGAAGAGGTACCGGCGGCCAGGATCACGCCACAGAAGCTGGGAGAACGGGCCATGGATAAAAGATTAGCAGGACAACCGGCGCGGGTCATCTCCTGATACGGCGATCCGGCTGTCCGGCAATCGGCAACTTGACCGATCGCCGCTCACATTTCGTCGAATTGGCCGTCCAAGGACCAGGAACTCACCTATACTCACGTCTTCCGGAGGCAAGTTATGCGGTTACGTGTTTTCGCGGCGATGTTGCTGTTGTGCGGCGTCGGCGGCGCGCAGGTCGTTGTGGATCAGCAGATGCAAATGAGCCGCGCTGGCCAGGGTGACGAGCCCGCCAAGCCCAAACCCACGCCCGAGCAATTGCAGCGCGGCCGCCAGATGCTGGAGACGGCGGAAGCGTCGGCCAATGGCATGGAAGGCGGCATGCGCGCGTACGCGCTATTGCAGGTCGCCGCCGGGTACGCGTCCACCGACAAGAAAAAAGCTCTGGAATTGCTGGACAATGCGCTGGCTGCGACCAAGGGAATGGACGACGATCAATCCCAGACACGCAACCGATTGCAGGAGCAAATCCTGCAGGCCATCGTCCCGCTGAAGCCGGGCAAAGCCGACGAACTCCTGAACCAGGTGGATCCGTCGGCGCGCGGCCGCGTGCTGACCTCGCTGCTCAGCTACTACCAGAAGAACAACGACTGGGACCGCGCCATCGAAGTCGTTTATCGCATTGCGCCCGAGCAGGAAGTTCCCTACGACGCGGTGACCAAGATCATGGCGGGCCTGCCGGAGGAACGCGCCGGCGATCGCCAGCAGTTGTTCTCTACCGCGCTAACCAGCTTCAAGAGCCATCCACCGGCGCAGCGCGGACGCATGAGTTTCGGATCGGGCGACTTTTCTTCGCTCATCCTGACCAGTTGGAAAAAGCTGCCGCGCGAGACCGTGCTGGACGCGATCCATGCGGTGCTCGACCAGACCAAGCAGCAGGCAAAGGACTCGTCGGGTGGGGCACAGCCGATGGCAATTTCCATGGCGAGCGCCAACGGCGGAGTGCAGTTCGGGTCCATGTACGAGTTCCGCCTCTTCCAATTGCTGCCGGTGCTGAAGCAACTCGATTCGTCGGAAGCGGAGAAACTGGTGAAGGAGAGCCAGGCCGTGCAGGGGATGCTGGATAAGTATCCGGACGGAATGAATTCGGTGGCGCCGCAAATGGC
>DAISJI010000286.1:0-2832 GCA_036821585.1 Terriglobales bacterium | reverse complement strand
CATGAACCCATTCACTGCCCCCATCACTCTCAGCGGACGGCACGCGGCGCTGGAACCGCTTTCCGCCGCGCACCATGACGGCCTGGTAGAAGCCACGCGCGACGGCGAACTCTGGAAACTGTGGTACACGGCGGTCCCTGCGCCGGAGGGAATGGGCGCGGAGATCGAGCGTCGGCTCGCGCTACAGCAATCCGGCTCGATGCTGCCGTGGACGGTACGCAGTCTGCCGTCGGGCAAGATCGCTGGCATGACGACCTATATGAACATCGACGCCAAGAACCGGCGCGTCGAAATCGGGTCGACGTGGTACGCAAAATCGGTGCAGCGCACGGCACTCAATACTGAATGCAAGCTGATGCTGCTTACCCATGCGTTTGAAAGCCTGGCGTGTATTGCGGTGGAATTCCGGACGGGGTTCTTCAATCATGCCAGCCGGCGCGCGATCGAGCGCCTGGGGGCGAAGCAGGACGGCATCCTGCGCAGCCACCAGCTTTATGCCAACGGGACCCTGCGCGATACCGTGGTTTTCTCGATTATCGCGGCGGAATGGCCGGCGGTGAGACAGCATCTGCAATTCAAGCTGGCGCAGGGACCCAGCAGCCGCGTCCCCGTCTCCCCCCAGCGCAGCGAGTGAACATTCAGATCGGCCAGGTAGGTTCGGGGAGGATTACGGGGGCGGCAGCAAAGCCAAGCAGGGATTCGGCGGCCGCATTCGTGTCGCACACGCAGCGGTTTCGGCCGGCGCGCTTCGCCCGATAGAGGGCGGCGTCGGCAATACGAATCGCATTTTCGGGTTGGAGCAGGGAATCGGGAGTTGCGATGGCGCCGCCGATGCTGACGGTGACGTCGATCCGTCCGCCGGCGGTGATAACGGGCTGGTCGGCAATGCGCGCGCGAATACGTTCCGCGACGGTCGCCAGCAGGTCCGCCGGGCAATCCGGCAGGACAATCAGGAACTCCTCGCCACCGTAGCGGCCAGTGTGGTCATAAGGACGGACGACGCTGACCATGCGATCGGCTACCTGGGCGAGGACGCAATCGCCGGCAAGATGGCCGTGAGTGTCGTTGATGGTTTTGAAATTATCCAAATCGAGCATGAGCAAGCCGAGGGGCACTCCCGTTCTTTTGCTGCGCGCGGCCTCATCGCTGAGAGACTGGAAGATGCTGCGGCGGCTGGAAAGTCCGGTGAGACTGTCGAGCATGGCCTGGCTGCGCAACTGTTCACGCGAGCGCAGGACTTCATCCTGCAATTGGAGGATGCGGCGGCCCACCTGCATGCGAGCGCGTAATTCGTGGGCGTCGAAGGGCTTGGTGATGTAGTCGTCGGCGCCGGCATCGAGCGCAAAGATGGCGTCGCGCTTGTCGAGCCTCGAGGTGACCACCAGGATATAGGTGTACAACTCGCGCTGCTGGGCACGGACGCGACGGCAAATCTCAATCCCGTCGATGCCGGGCATCATCCAGTCCAAGAGCAAAAGCCTGGGGCCGTGTTCGCCCTGAATTTCGCGCCACGCCGCGAAGCCGTCTTCCACGAGCGTCGCTTTGTATCCCCAGCGCGGCAGCGACGATTGCAGCAGGGTGCGAAATACAAGATCGTCATCGGCGACCAGGACGGTGTTCAGGTTGGTGGTATTCAAATCAATTCCGCCGAACATTCATCCCTCCCGTCACTCGGGGCGGCATCCCCTTCTCCAGTACCACTTCCATGTAATTGCAACTGAGTGACCACTCGCCAGGTTGAAATCAAAGCGTTTGCGGGCGAAATTCGCGGCCTGCATTGGGGAGCTGTCTGGAATTTGAAAAGTTATCTAGATTCTGGACAGTGGTTGAAGTGTGGCAGGCGGGGACGGCCAGCGCGGATGCTAGCTTTCCCGCCGTTTTGTGAACCGCCCGGAACTCATGCATAATCGCGCGGCGGTAGCCCATCTTTCCAAGAGCAGTCAGGGTGGGGCGCGCTGGACGAGTTGATCGCCGAATACGTACCCGCCGAGCGCGCGCAAGCCATCTCCGCAGCGAGCTGACCCAACAATGCCGGACACTGACAAGATCAACGCTGAGCTTCCCGGGGTCGAGCGCGAATCCGTGCCCTCGATGCGAGCGGTGCTGGGCAGCCTGGCCGCCGCCGTGCTCGCGCTGCTGCTGTTTTCCTGGCTCGCCCACGAGGTCTTCGAAGGCGACACGATGCGCTTTGACGACTCCGTGCGCGCCTGGGTCCATCAATTCGCCTCCCCACCGCTCACCCGTGCGATGCACGTGATTTCATCGCTGGGCTCGGGGATTCTTATGGCGGTGCTCGTCATCGCCCTGGTGATATTCATTCGGACCCGGTGGCGGAGCGCCGCCATCTGGCTGCTGGTGACCATGGCCGGCGGGCTGGTGCTGGAGTGGACCCTCAAGTACAGCTTTCAGCGGGCGCGGCCGACGCCGTTCTTCAGCGCCGTTCCCCAAACCTACAGTTTTCCCAGCGGGCACGCGCTGATGTCGTTCTGCATGTACGGAGTGCTCGCCGGACTGCTGACGGCCCGCATCCGTTCCGCCGCCATCCGTGTCCTGGTGTGGTTCGCGGCTGCCGTTTTGGTGGCGGCAATTGGCCTGTCCCGCATTTACCTCGGGGTGCATTATCCGAGCGATGTCCTGGCCGGATATCTGGCGGCCGGGGTTTGGGTGAGCGCCCTGGTCGCGGCCGACCGCATGCGCCAGCGGAAGCGGCTGCGTGCCATGAACTGATCCTCCGACCGGCGAGCCACCAATCCCATCTTTCCAAATTGGGATTCACCCCTGCAGATAAGTAATGTTCGCCGCTTCCCGTGCATCACTTCGCAGTAACATTTG
>DAISJI010000285.1:0-2836 GCA_036821585.1 Terriglobales bacterium | reverse complement strand
GCTCAAACCGGGGCGGCGTATTTCACCGGCAACACGGCATTGGCATCGTCCTCGACGCCTGCTGCGGCCGCGCCTGAATCCGCGGCATCGACGTTCCAAAGCACTGCGGACCCGGCCATGCCGATGGAAGAGATAGCGCGACGGCTGATCCGCAAGAGAATTCAAGGGATGCCCGACAGCTACCCCACCTCGCGCGTCACCATTAACAGCCTACAGGTAATTCCGCAAGGGACCGACAACTACGTGGTGAACGCGACGTACACGATGCGCGTCTACTATAAGGCGCGCACCCACGTGCTTGACTACGACCATCACTTCCTGCTGCTCAAGCAAGCGGGACGTTGGAAACTGCAATCGAGTTCCTTCTCCCACCTTGGTGATAGCCGCGATGATGCGCAGTCGACGCCACCTCCGGTCGAAGAGACTGAGGTACCAGCGCCCGGCGACGCGACAACAGCATCGTCCCCGATGCCTGCGGTGGCTCAGCCTTACCAAAGCACGACGCCCCAAGCGCAGGCTCGGCCCGCTGCCGCGAACGGACGGAAGTATAAGGTCGGTCAACGGGTTGAGTATCACTACGATGGCAAGTGGTTCAAGGCAATCATCACCAAAGTGCGCGATAACGACAGGTATCAATACCGCGTCCATCCGCTCGGTTACGAGGACACTATGGACACGTGGGTGCCGGAAGAGGAATCGTGGATCCGTTCTGCCGGTTCCGGCCCGACTGAGCCTGTACCTGGTGGCGAAGCGAACGACCCGACGCTAAAGGCAATGCGTGGCGCCACAGCCGCGGCGCCGGCTCAGCCAGCATCTGGCGGAGGCGCAGTGCCGGCGAGACCATACCACTGCGTGTTTTTTGTCGGAGACCATCTGGAGGACGTGGCGCCGTTCACCATCACAGGCAACGGCACTTACACCGACAGCGAGGGCAAGCGCGGCACCTATAGCTTGAACTCGTCGACCTTGACTTTCCACGGCGGTAATTACGACGGGCAGCGCGCCGAGTACGAAACGAAGGGCGGCCAGCCGCAGCTTCACATTCTCGGTCCGAGCGGGCGACGCGTTATCGACTGCGATTAACGCGCGGTCGAGGATGATCGGTGGCCATCATCAAAACTCAACCGGAGTGTATCTGCGTTTTATCCAGGACACGCTTCCAGGCAGTTGCTCGAATATTTGAAGCCGGGTGACGGGTGGCCCGCCCTTCGCACCGCAGTTGAGGCTGCTTTTTCTTGATCTTATACTGACATGGGTGCCCCACTCTGCCGACGTCACTGGCGCGATGGGGATTTCACCTAAATACGCTTCCCTGGAATGACTCATGCTGGCTTGGACAAAATACGCGATCTCGGTCCTGATGGCCGTTCCCCTTCTCGTCGCAGTCCCTGCCGGCCGCGAACAAAAAAAGGAAGAACACGCCGCCGGCAAGATTCCCCCGGTGCTGTGGCGGGACCCGGGCGTCGTCGCGACGCGCAATCTTCTTTACGGGCCGGGAGGCAGCGAAAACGCGCCGCGAGGGAAGTATTCATTTGTGAAAGAAGCTATGTCCGGATCCGGCGCCAAGTTTGAAGTCACGGACGAGCGCGGCGTCACTTGGACGGTGAAGCTGGGGGGAGAAGTTCAGTCCGAAACCGCGGCAACGCGCCTGCTGTGGAGCGTGGGCTACTTCACGAATGAGGACTACTACCTGCCGGAGATACGTGTCGAAGGCATGCGGGCGCTGCGCCGGGGCCAGGAGTTTGTTTCGGCGGGCGGCGTTATCCACGGCGTAAGACTGAAGCGCCACCTGGATACCGAAAAGGAATCGGGCAACTGGAGCTGGTTCAAGAACCCTTTTCTCGGCAGCAGGGAATTCGACGGCTTGAAAGTCGTAATGGCGCTCATTGGCAATTGGGACCTCAAAGACTACAACAACAAGATCTATGCGCAACCGGACGGCGAACCGCGCTACATGGTGGGCGACCTGGGAGAATCTTTTGGCGATCCCGCGGGCGAAACGCGCGGCGACCTGCGCGGTTACAGCCGCGTGGAGTTCCTGTACGAGGTCGGAGCCCAGGACGTGAGTTTCTACCTCCCGAACCGCCCGCCGTGGTACGTGCTCATCTTTGAATACCGTAAGTACCAGGGGCGCCGCACCATGGAGCAGATCGTCCAGCACATCCCACGCGCGCACGTGAAATGGATAGGAAACATGCTGGGCCAGCTTTCGCCGGAGCAAGTACGCGACTGCTTTCGTGCCGCCGGCTATTCGCCCGCCGAGGTGGACGGATTCGCCAGGGTCGTGCTGGAGCGGATCGCGCGCCTGAAAAAACTCTAGACCGTTGCCGGGCGCGATCGGTCCGCCCTGCTTTCAGCGAGCAAAATAAAAGCCGGAGCTGACTGGCAGCTCCGGCCACTGTTCCGCGTTCTGGTTGGAGCGCGGTTAAACCCACCCTAGCAAAACCGGCTAGGGTGGGCCACCCAATTGCTACTTCTTGCCTTTGCCATTGTGCCCGGCGGTGACGAGGCTCTTGGAGGCCTTGCCGACCTTCAGGTCGCCGCTTACGCTCAGCATGGCATCGGCTTCCTTCTTGTCGATGTCCATCACGTACTCGATGCCGCTGACGCGGGTGGCTTCGGGCGTGAGGGTGGCGATGTCGTTGCGGGTGATGTACTTGGTCGCAAACTTGCGTGCGCCCGCCATGAATTGCCGCAGGCCCTGCGCCAGCCGCTGGTTGTAGGTGTAAACGCCGATGGCGCCGACCGGCAGCTTATTGAAGCGGTCGCCCAGTTCCTCGCGCAGCTCGTGCGCGGTGACGAAGACTTCGTCCACGCCCATGCCGAAGCGCTGGAT
>DAISJI010000284.1:0-2839 GCA_036821585.1 Terriglobales bacterium | reverse complement strand
GCCTTCAGCACCCGCAGTAATTCGCCGCCCGAGACCACGTCGAATCCGCAGCCCATGCCCGCCAGCATCTTCAGCAGCGAGAGGTTGGAATTCGCTTTGACCGAGTAACAGATGGTGTGCGGCACGCCTCGGAACGCCTCGTCGAAGGTGCGGTAGCGCTCGCGGATCGTGTTTTGCGAGTAGAGGTAAAGGGGAGTGCCGAATTTCTTTGCCAACGCCGATAGCGCGGCGCGTTCGCAGTGCAGTTCGCCGTCGCGATAGGCGAATGCAGGCGGACGCCCCACAGCTTGTACGCGCGCTTTCCTGGTTTTCATTTCGGTTTGACCGGCAGGACCTTCAGCGCGACCACGGTCTGGTCGTCGTACGGGTCCTCGCCCGCGCTGAACTCGGCGACGGCATTGAAGAGCGCGGTCACCAGGTCGTCGGCGGTCTTGTCGCAATTGGCGGCGACGATTTTTTCAACCCGGGGGCGGCTAAACATCTCGCCGGCACGGTTGGATGCGTCAATGATGCCGTCGCTGAAGAACACGAACATGTCGCCGGGATGCGCGCGGAAAGTGACTTCGTCATACTCCGCGGTAGGGAAGAGCCCGAGTGGAAGTCCGGTCGCTTCGATCCGCTCCAGCTTGCCGTTGTGGCAATAGATCGGCCGCGGCAGGCCGGAATTCGCAATCCGCAGGACCTGTGTTTTCTCGTTCCACACCGCGTACGTCACGCAGATAAACTGTCCTTCGATGTGCCGGTCCGACAGCGAGCCGTTGATCCGCGACAGCATCTCCGCCGGCCCCGGCAAGCCAATCGCGTGCGAACGCAGGTACCCGCTGGCCAGCGCCGCGTAAAGGGCCGCCGGCGCTCCTTTGCCACTGACGTCGCCGATCGCAATGCCCACCGCTCCCGCAGCGCCGGACTTGCGGGCGGAGGGGAAAAAATCGTACAGGTCCCCGCCGATCTGCCGCGCGGGAACGAATTTTGCCGCCAACTGCGCCGTCCCCAGCACCGGACAGCACTGCGGCAGCAATCGCATCTGCACCTCGCGCGCCAGTTCCAGGTCCGCTCCCAGCCGCTGCTCCTGCTGGTGGACGCGTTCGTAGAGTTGCGCGTTCTCGATTGCGATCGCCACCTGTGCTGCCAGGATCGACAGGTTGCGCACGTGGTCTTCGGTGAAGTACCCGCGCCGCGTGTGTTCGATGTCGAGCACGCCGATCAGCGTGTCTTTGTGGATCAGCGGAATGCAAAGTTCCGACCGCGTTTCGGGATTCAACGCGATGTAGCGCGGATCTTTCGTGACGTCGGGCACCAGCACGGTAGCCTTGTTCGCCGCGGCATAACCTACCAGGCCCTTGCCGATCGGGATATCGTGCTTCAGCATGACGGCTTCGTTGAAGCGGATCGAAAAGCGGTGCACCAGCTTTTGACCGTCCCGGTCGAGCAGCAGCACGCTGAACATCTGGTAATCGATCAGGCGCCGCAACAGTTCGCCAACGCGCTCCAGCAGCTTGTCGACGTCCAGAATCGACGTCAGGTCGCGGCTCACTTCATTCAGCACGGCCAGCGTCCGCGCCTGCCGCGCCACGCGGGTATAGAGCCTCGCATTCTCGATGCCGATGGCGATGCGCGACGCAACCAGCGACAGCAGGCGCTTGTGGTTCTCGTTGAAATAGCCGGGCTGTGGCGCTTCGAGGTCGATCACGCCGATCACCCGGTTCTTGATGATCAGCGGCACCGCCAGCTCGGAGCGGACGTGGGGCAGCGCCTCGATGTAGTAAGGACTGTGCAGGACATCGTTGACCAGGACCGCTTCCCGGCGCCTGGCCGCCTGGCCGGTAACGCCTTCGCCGACGGGTATGCGTATCTTCTCCACCACATCGGGCGGGTGCCCGATCGAGAAACGGATGTACATCTCCTGCGTTTTCTCGTTTAGCAGGAGGATGGCGAAGATTTCGAAGTCAATGACCCGCCGGACCAGCTCCGCAACGCGCCGGAGGATGGTATCCAGGTCGAGCGTGGTATTCACCACGTCGGCGACTTCCAGCAGCAGGGAATCCACGTGCACTTGCGCGGGAGCTTGGGCCTTGGTTGGGGTCATGCGGGATCTCACCATTCAGTTTAACAGTCGGCGACTCGCGGTTACTGGGCGCCGAGTTCCTTCAAGATTGCCAACGACGCGCTCGCCCCGATCCGGTTCGCTCCCGCCGCCACCATCGCTTTCAGATCGGCTGCGGTGCGGATTCCTCCCGCCGCCTTCACGCCCGCGCGATCGCCGACCGTCGCCCGCATCAGCGCCACATCTTCCGCCGTCGCTCCGCCCGCGGCGAAGCCGGTCGAGGTCTTCACAAAATCGGCGTGGGCCAGCAAGCAGATTTCGCACGCAGCTACTTTTTCTTCGCGAGTTAGCAGCACATTCTCAAGTATCACTTTAAGTATGCCGCCGCCTCCGTGGACGACCTCGCAAACGCCTCGGATGTCGGTTTCCACTCGAATACGGTCGCCCGATTTCATGGCCCCGACGTTCATCACCATGTCGAGTTCCTGGGCGCCCAGGCGCAGCAGTTCCGCGGCCTCGTAGCGCTTCACGCTGGTCAGCGTCGCGCCCAGCGGAAAGCCAATCACGGTGCACACTTTGACCGGCGTCCCGCGCAGCAGTTGCGCGGCCAGCGCCACCCACACCGGGTTGATGCAGACGGACGCGAACTCGTACTTGGCGGCCTCGCGGCACAGCTTTTCGATCTGCTCTCGCGTCCCTTCCGGCTTGAGCAGGGTGTGGTCGATCAAGCGCGCCGCGGCCTTCCAGTCGAGCGCGTCGGCACTGATTACGGGAGAAGAAGAAGAAGGAGTCATA
>DAISJI010000283.1:0-2909 GCA_036821585.1 Terriglobales bacterium | reverse complement strand
GCCGCCCTTGGCGCCGCCGAAGGGGATGTTGACGACCGCGCACTTCCAGGTCATCCAGGCGGCGAGGGCGCGGACTTCCTCGATGGTGACGTTCATGTCGTAGCGGATGCCGCCCTTGCCGGGGCCGCGGGCGACGGAATGCTGGATGCGGTAGCCGGTAAAGACTTCGAGGTGGCCGTCGTCCATCTGCACGGGAACGTAGACGGTGAGCTCGCGGCAGGGATGGCTGAGGACCTTCCAGAGGCCCTCGTCGAGATTGAGTTTCTGGGCCGCGAGGTTAAAGCGCGCGCGCTGCGCTTCCCAGGGATTGGTCTCGTCGGCGAGGGACATTGCAATAGGTTCGGGCATGATGGCTCCGCTGGCGTCGGCCGAAGGGCACGCCAATCACCCGCACCTGTGATGCCAGAATGCGGGACAAACTTACGAGTATATGGAGCGGGGTGGAGGGAAGCAAGGAGGGGTGAGTCACGAGAACGCGGGCGAAAGGCAAAACAAAAGGTCCCCTTCGCTGCGCTCAAGGGCAGGCCTCGACTGCGCTCGGGATGACAAATCTGATTGGGCTAGACGCCGCGGGCGCTTCCTTACAGCTTCTTGCTGGGATCGGCGTTGACGGTGATTTCCAGGCCCTCGGCGGCGGCGCGGACTTTGGGGTAGTGTTCGCTGGCCGTCTTGACGATGTTGTCGATGCACTCATCGTTGTGATCGGGATCATGGTGGAAGAGGACCAGTTCCTTGGCGCCGCTCTCCATCACGATATTGACCGCTTCGCGCCAGTGGCTGTGCCCCCATCCGCGCTTCTTGGCTTCGTATTGTTCGGGCAGGTACTGCGCGTCGTAGATGAGGAGGTCGGCGCCCTCGGCGAGTTTGCGGACGTTTTTGTCGAACACGGGATGGCCGGGCTCGTTGTCGGTGGCGTACACGACAGTGCCTTCATTGGTTTCCATGCGGAAGCCGAGACAGCCCTGCGGATGATTGAGCCACATGGACTGGATCACGCACTCGTCAAAGGCGATGCGGTCTTCCTCGATGTCGTAGAAATTGCGGTGGGCGGCCATCTCGGTCATGTCGACCGGGAAGTAGGGGTCGGCCATCTGCTCTTCAATGGCGCGCTGCAATCCGCGGCTGCGGCTGGAGGAATGGAAGAAAAAATAATTATCTTTGCTGTCGTACAAGGGACCGAAGAAAGGGATGCCCTGGATGTGGTCCCAATGAAAGTGGGAAATGAAAATGTGCGCGTGAATGGGTTTGCCCTGCGACTGAGCGGCGAGCGCCTTCCCACAATTGCGGAAGCCGGTGCCGCAATCGAAGATATAGGTGCTGCCATTCAGGCTCACCTCGACGCAGGAGGTATTCCCCCCATACCTCATGTTTTCAAGTTGAGGTGTCGGCGTGGAGCCCCGAACACCCCAGAATTTGATCTGCATGCGACTCCTGTCCCGCACGCCGGTTCGGCAAAGCGGCACACCTGTCACCGGCCGCCCACATGCGACGCGCAATACGCAGTGAGCATCAGTGCCGACGCTGCGGGGGTCAGTGGCCAGACGTCAGTCACCGCGCAAAGCCGGAGAAACGGCAATAAGTTGGGCAAGTATATGCCAAGTTAGGCACTTCGCGTCAACGTCAGATAGCGAAGCATAATCATTAGCTAGTTAGTTAACACGAGCCCGGTTGGGGGCGACCGGGCTACAGCGGGGCGGCCGGGCTGCAAATGTGGTCAGACATGGAAACGTATAATCGGCGGAGTCGCTGACCATGTTCCGTCCTGAATTGAATGACTTTCTCCGAATGGCCTCCACGGCCAGCCTGGTTCCGGTCGCCAAATCGGTGAGCGCCGACCTGCTGACGCCGGTGTCGGCGTTCCTGGCGGTCGCCGAAAAGGAGCCGTACGCCTTTTTGCTGGAGTCGGTGGAAGGCGGAGAGAAGGTGGGGCGCTATACCTTCCTGGGGACGAGGCCGTACATGCGGCTGGTCGGGCGGCGCGACGGAGTGTGGCGGGAACGGGGACGCCAGCGCGAGCACGCCGGCAACGACCCGATCCAGGCGCTGCGCCAGGAACTGAAGCGGCACAAGCCGGCACAGGTCCCGGGATTGCCGCCCTTCACCGGCGGCGCGGTCGGATATTTCGCGTACGACTTCGTGCGCCGGCTGGAGAAGCTGCCGGAGCGAACGGTGGACGATCTGGACGTTCCCGATTGCGTGCTGATGTTCTTCGACCGGCTGCTGGCGTTCGACCACGTCCGGCACCAGATCCACATCATCGCCATCGCGGACGTGGGGGCGGAGGCGCCGCGCCAGGCCTACGCGCGGGCGCAGCGCGATATCAACACGCTGGAGAGAAAGCTGGTTGCGGGATTGAAGCGACGGCCGCTATCGCCGGTGGGAACGAAAAAAGCCAAGCCGCTGAAACCGCGCGCCAACACGACGCACGCGAAGTTCATCGGGGCGGTGAAGCGGGCGAAGGAGTACATCGCGGCGGGAGATATTTTCCAGGTCGTGCTGTCGCAGCGGCTGGAGTTCGAGCCGGGCGCGGATGCGTTCGCAGTCTATCGGGCGCTGCGGACGGTGAACCCGTCGCCCTACATGTATTTCCTGCGGATGGGAAAGATGACGGTGCTGGGCTCGTCACCGGAAATGCTGGTGCGGGCGAACGGCGGGAAGCTGGAGTACCGGCCGATTGCAGGCACGCTGCCGCGCGGCGCCACCGACGAGGAAGACCAGCAGCTCGAACAACGTCTGCGCACCGACGAGAAGGAGCGCGCCGAGCACGTCATGCTGGTGGACCTGGGGCGCAACGATATCGGGCGGGTGAGCGAGTACGGCTCGGTGAAAGTGAAAGACCTGATGTACGTGGAGCGGTACTCGCACGTCATGCATTTGGTATCGGCGATCGAGGGCAAGTTGCGGCCGGA
>DAISJI010000282.1:1377-2936 GCA_036821585.1 Terriglobales bacterium | reverse complement strand
GTGCGCGTCGAGCGCCGGATGAAGCAGCGCGAGACCGCTCCCGACCAGGCGCCCAGGATCGCTGCCGAACTATTGGAGCGCGACCGCCGCGATAGCACGCGCGCCACCTCGCCGCTCGTGCCGGCCGAAGACGCGGTCATTGTGGATTCTACCCACCTGACGATTGATGACGTCGTGGCTCGCGCCGAAGAGCTGGTGAAGACGGCACTGGCCTCTGGGTCATCTCTCTAATACTCCACCGTGATGAATTGCGCGGGGGACTTCCCTGCGTTGCGCAACGTACCGGTGACCGCGCCGTCGAGGAGGCGGTAGTCACCCTTGCTCAACCGAATGGGTTCGCCGTCCGGCCTTGCGCCGCGCAGTTCGATGTCGGTCAGGGCAATGAGCAGAATGTCCGGCGACGGTATATCGACGGCCGTGCCGGGGGCAAGTTGCACCTTGCGCGCGGTCAGGGGCCCGCGGTTCGAGACGAGGGTCCAACTGGCGGTGGGGGCGGCCACGGTAAATTCGTCCTGGTCATAATTCCCGCTGAGCGGGTTGTACTCGGCGGAGCGCTGCGTTTCGACGATGTACTCGCGGTGCGGGCTGCCAGTATCGTTGCGCGCCTTGTGGCGTGACGGCAGCATCCAGCGCGTCGCCCCCGGATACCAATCGTGCAGCACCGGAGCGTCACCGGAAAGAGTGTCGGCGGTGCGACTGTCGGTCACGACAATCCGAAAGTAAGGGTGGGCGTGACAGTGCAACTCCGACGAGGCGAGCCTCGGCAGGTCAAGACGGAATATGCGCACGACCTTGTCCTGGTGCAGGAGTTCGTGGTGAGACTCCTCGGCGACATCAGGGCAGGTCTGCGCAGCGGCCACGGCGGCAAAAAGAATGAATGCAGTGCGAAGAAGGCTCTTCATGGACGCTCCATACCTAACGCGTGAGTCATATCACCTTTGGCCGCGGAACTGCAATGAAAGGATGCGAGCAAATCACGAATGAGTTAATACATCCGTCCCGTTTGCGGATAGTTGTTCCAACCTCGGCGGCGACGTAGAATGCGCGCGCAGATTCGACACAGCCATTCAGGGAGATCCAATAATGTCCAAGACGCGGTTCGCACTCCTTGCCCTCCTGCTCACGCTCTCAGCGGCGCTGCTCGCCCAAACGGCCAAGCACCCGCTGAAGATCGACGACCTGGCCCGTTTCCACGACGTCCGCGATCCGCAGATATCGCCCGACGGTCTGTGGGTGGCATACGTCGTGTCCACGGTCGACGTCAAAGAGGACAAGTCGAACGCGCACCTCTGGATGGCCAGCATCGACGGGAAAACCGATCGCCAGATTACGTTCAGTCAGGATAGCGAGAACTCGCCGCGCTGGAGCCTGGACGGCAAATACCTCGCGTTTACCTCGTCGCGGCCCGGTCCGGCGAAGGGGAGCCAGGTGTGGCTGCTCGACCGCAACGGCGGCGAAGCGTACCAACTCACCGACACCAAGGGACGCCTGCAGGGTTTTGAGTGGTCGCCGGACTCGAAGCGCCTGGCGCTGGTGATCGGCGATCCCGATCCCGACGC
>DAISJI010000281.1:0-2953 GCA_036821585.1 Terriglobales bacterium | reverse complement strand
CTCCGACCCCCTGGTCCCGAACCAGGTGCTCTACCAGGCTGAGCCACTCCCCGACTCTCGTGTGCAATGCGGCGAGTGTTTGGGAAACACACGGGAACGCCGCGCATTCATTATAGCAAAGGAACGCCGACAACGCGCGGCTGCATGCGCGCTTGAATTCCCGTGAGTTAGCTTTGCAGCGGTGTGTCCGACATCCGGAAACTGTTGCGGAAGTGTTCGGAGAGCAGCTCAATCGCCTGCCGATTGGCTTCCTTATGGCTCTGCGCCAGGTACTTCATGGCGTCCACGAGCAATCTCTGGCCTTCGACGTAGCGCGGGTCCGAAGAAGGTTCTCGCTGACGACGGCGCTGCGGGTCGGGGGTTACGGGAATGGTGAAAACTCTGGCCATAACTCAGACCCTTTAAGACGCCGTGGGAGGAGTAGCAGTTGCCCACGCCGAATTGGCAGCGAGTATAACTCCAGTCCGGAGCCGATTCCATCCGCATCACTCGGCACGAAATGCGGAGAGAAGCAGTTCGGCGTAACCTCTCATCCCTGCGGACGCACCCACTTTGTTTTGCCCGTCGTCTTGAGCTTGAACACCTCGTCCCCCAACTTCTGATTGAGCTTGATGTTCGAATACTTCGCCAGCCGGTAGTCGCCCGAGGGTTCCATGAATTGCTGCTGCACCGAAATGCCGAGCGCCGGATCGATCCACAGCAGGATCTGCGAAAACATGTTCTTGACCTTCTGCGTCTTCGGCACCAGCGCCAGCTTTGCCGCCTTGACGCCGTCCACCGTCTCGTCGCCCGCATAGGTCACGTCGAAAGATTTTTGCAGATCGTGGCCGCGTCCTCCGAAGCCCAGCACCAGGAAGCTCTCGAAGTCCGACTTGTTCTTGCCCGCGTTGTATTCCGTCACCTGCTCGATCTCCGGCTGATAGACATCGACCTTGCCGTCGAGGAACAGGACATATTTCTTCGCCGGCTCCCTGATGTCGGCCGCCATCTGCACTTCCTTGCCGACGACGCGGTAATAGATCACGCCTTTCTGGAAATCGTGATCGCTGACCACCTTGGAGAACTGGTCCCAGACGAAGTCCGACTGCGCGCTTTTGAACGAAGCGGCAGCCTTGTCCATGTCGTCGAGCACGCGCTCCAGGTCGCCGCTGTTCTTCGGTGTTTGTGCTGCCATGCTCCCCAGAACCAGGAGCACGAACAAGCTACAGAGGACCGTGTGCTTCATAGTCACCCGATTCGTTTTCAGCGCGAAACCCAGACTTTATATGCGCTAACGTGGCCGCGCGCGTCGTGCACCGCCTCGTAGCGGTCGATATCGGCCTCGCCCGAAATCGGCTCGATCACGCGCAGCAGGTCGCGCCGGATCGAAGCGTCGTCGCTGCCATGAATTGCCGCCGCATCGATCTGGTACACCAGGCTCTGCCCGTCGCGATAAACGATTACCGCGGTTTGATGCGGGACGCGCTCCACCGGTTTGTCCTTGAAGTTCAGGTAGAGCGGCGTGACGAAGATAAACGCGAGGATCAGCGTCACCATGACGTCGTAGGGCACGCTCCCGCGCTCGTACGTCCACCAGATGTAACTCCGGATTGTCTGCCAGATGCGCGACATTTCCGTACTCAGTTTAGCAGCGCCGGCGCTGCTACATCTTGCGCGGCACGATGCGATCGGTCCCCATGTAGGGCCGCAACGCTTCAGGGACGATCACGGTGCCGTCGGCCTGCTGATAATTCTCCACGATCGCCACCCAGGTGCGTCCGACGGCGAGCCCGCTGCCGTTCAGCGTGTGGACGTATTCGCTTTTCCCTTTTCCCGGCGGCTTAAATCGGATGTTGGCGCGCCGCGCCTGGAACGATTCGAAGTTCGAGCACGAGGAAATCTCGCGAAACAGTTCCTGGCCCGGCAGCCAAACTTCCAGATCGTAAGTCTTCGCCGAGGAGAATCCCAGGTCGGCGGTGCACAGCAGCACGACGCGATAGTGCAGCCCCAGTTTTTGCAGGACCGTCTCGGCGTCGCGCGTCAGCTTTTCGAGCTCTTCGTAGGAATTGTCCGGACGCGCGAACTTGACCAGCTCGACTTTCTGGAACTGGTGCTGGCGGATGATGCCGCGGACGTCCTTGCCGTGACTGCCCGCCTCGCTGCGGAAGCACGAAGTCCAGGCAGTCAGCGATACGGGCAGCCGCTCGCTCGCGATGACCTCATCGCGATAAAGGTTCGTGACCGGCACTTCCGCCGTCGGAATCAGGTAGAAGTTCTTCTCTCCGTGCGGAACTTTGAACAGGTCGGACTCGAACTTGGGCAACTGCCCGGTGCCGTACATCGATTCCGGATTGACCATGAACGGCGGCAGCACTTCGGTGTAACCGTGCTCGCGCGTGTGCAGATCGAGCATGAAGTTGGCCAGCGCCCGCTCCAGCCGGGCTCCCTGCTCCCAGTACACCGCAAAACGCGCACCCGATATCTTGGCAGCGCGCTCCAGGTCCAGGATGCCCAACTGCTCGCCCAGTTCCCAGTGCGGCTTGGGCTTGAAATCGAACTTCGGCGGCTGGCCCCAGCGCCGTACCTCTTTATTATCTTTTTCGCTGGTTCCAACCGGCACGCTTGGGTGCGGGATATTCGGGAGCGTCTTCAGCAGTTCTTTCAGCTCGGAATCGTACTTCGCCGCCTCCACTTCCACTTGCGCGATCTCCTCGCGAACCTTGCGCGTCTCCTCGATCTGGGCGGAGGCGTCCTGCTTGTCCTTCTTCAGGCGCGCGATTTCTTCCGACGCCTTGTTCTGCTGGGCGCGCAGGCGCTCCACTTTGGTGATCAGCTCGCGCCGGCGCACGTCGATCGCGCTGAAGTTTCGCAGGACTTCTTTGGGATCCATGCCGCGCGCGCGCAGCTTCTCCTCCAGCAGCGGCAGGTTGTCTCGTACGAAGTTCAGGTCGAGCATAAGAGAGTTAATGTAACA